>JBERSB010000598.1:0-11353 GCA_041236755.1 Luminiphilus sp.
AGTAGCAGCAAATACTGCTTCAATATCGTCCAATACATTATCAAACATTATTTAACCTCTCGACTTAATTGTGCTTCAATTACAAAGTTATTATCGCTGTAATCAACAATACTATAAGACTTAGCGCCTACAGTAAGAGTGTCATAGACAGACAAATCTATTCCAGACTTCATAATCGCTGTGGTAATATCCCGCGCGTCGGGCATCTGCTCGTCGCGCTGTGGATACGCGCCCCAGTCCCACAGCGGGTGGCCGATCTTGTAGGCGAGCTTCTGCTTCGGGCGCGGCCCGAAGCCGCCCATCGAACCGCCGTAGCGATCGAAGAACGGCACCTCGTCGCCGTGGTGGATCTTGCCGACGCCCATCGTCTCGTAGCCTTCGGCAGCGAAGCGCTCGACGAGCGTCGGCGTCGCGCGCAGGTCCGCTGCCTCCGCCAGCGACGGCGTCAAGAAGTACATGCCGGTCGAGGACGGCATGCGCCCGGTCGCGAGCGACGCGCGCGACGGCGCACAGACCGGCGCCTGGCAGTGCGCGTTGCTGAACAGGGTGCCGCGCCCCGCCAGCCGGTCGAGGTTTGGCGTCTGTGCCTGAGGGTGCCCGCCGAGCGCGCCGACCCAGTCGTTGAGGTCGTCTATCGAGATCAGCAGCACGTTGGGGCGCTGCGCCTGCGCCGTGACCGCACCGATCAGCAGAAGTGCGGACGTGAGGATCTTCAGCTGCGGCCAAGGCATCGCGCGGATCATATCGCCAGCTCCGGACACAGCGCCGGCCGTGCTATCCTCGCCCCCGCTGCTCCTGGAGCCGAAACGATGATCTCCACACTCTTCGCCTCGTGCGCGCTCGCGCTCTTGTCGGCACACGAACACCCTGGGCCGCTGCCCGTGCCGCGACCCGACGTGGTGCCGGGCTTTCCTCGCGGCGTGCGCGTCGATGGCAGGCTCGACCTTTCCGGAGTCCGCGACCGCTGCTGCGTCCAGTACGTCGTCAAGAAGGACGACGCGCTGTTCGCGATCGCCGCGCGTGAGCTCGGCTCGGCGGGACGACTTGCGGACCTCCTGGCCCTCAACCCGGAGCTCGAACCCAGCCGGATGACGGTCGGCACGCGCATCTGGCTGCCCGCGAGGGCCGCCGTGACCGAGCCGCTCTACCTCTACATGGCCACCTGGGACCGGCCGTCGTTCGACGACGCAGAGCTGGGGCAGGCCCCGCTGAAGTCGCTGAAGCCGCTGGCCGAGACGGACGCGTATCCGCACACGGGCGACGTCGCGTGGGGGATCTTCGTCGTCGACGAGCGGCACCGAGAGGGGCTCCTCGCGCTCGCAGCCGCGAAAGACCGCGCCCGCTCGGTCGCCGAGATCCAACAGATGGTGAAGAAAGGCAAGCTGTCGTTCGTGCTGGTCGACAGCCACCCTGGCGTCGTCGCAGGGAAAGCAGCCGACCGCGTGGTGCGCGTCAAGGAGACGGTGCGGATCGTGCGCGGCAAGGACGGCCGGTATGCAGCGCAGTTCGAGCGCAAGTCGTTCGACAAGAAGAACCGCCTGGTCCCTCACAAGGAGTCCTTGGGAACGAAGCAGCAGGCGTGGCTGCTGCTGATCGGACTCATGGGAGCGGGCTGGTTGGTCCTGAGGGGACGCCGGCACGCCGCGAGCGTCGCCGTCACCCCGGCCACGTAGTGCGCCCCGTCGCCGCTCTCGCTGTCGCCGCCGTCGCGCTGGCCGCTGCGTGCGCGCCGCTGTGGGTCTACGCCACGAGCCTCGCTCTGTTCGGCCTCCCCCACGTGCTGGTCGAGCTGCGCTACGTCGACGAGCGGTTCAGCGGTCGGATTCCGCGTGGCGCGCTCATCTGGGTCGGCGCTGGGCTGCTGTGCGTCGCCGCGCTGCGGGTGCTGGCGTTCGCCGGCGTCGACGGCCCGTTGGTCCGCGCCGAGCTGGCGTTCGGGGTCGGCCTGGTCGCGGTCACGATCCCGCTGATGACTGCGCGCGTCGAACCACTCGGCGCGCTGCTCGCCTTCTGCGTCGCCGGCGTGCTGGTCGGAGGCGTCATCTACGCGCCGGTCGAGACGCTCGTCTGCTTCGCGCTGCTGCACAACCTGACCCCCGTCGGCTTCCTGGCCGAGCGGCTGCGAGGCCCGACGCGCCGCCGAGCGATGTCCGCCGCGGCGGCGGTGTTCTTCGTCGTGCCTGGGGTCATCGTCGCGACGCCGTTCGTTCCGGGAGTGCTCTACGGTCCGTTCGCCATCGGCGACCTCTCGCGACACGAAGGCGCGTTCGTGCCGTCGGCGTGGACGCAGACGGCGTTCGGGGCCCGATTGTTCGCGGCTGCCGCCTACCTGCAGGTCATGCACTACGCAGTCGTGCTCGGCGTGCTGCCCAAGCTCGGCGGCGGTGACGAGGCGACGCGCGCGGTGGTCCCCTGGCCCCAGCGGCGCACCTTCGCCGTCGGGGTCTCGATCCTCGGCGCCATCACGGCGGGCGCGTTCGTCGCCGACTTCGTCGGCGCGCGCGCGGGCTACGCGGTGTTCGCCGCCGTGCACGCGTGGGTGGAGATCCCGACGCTGCTGCTCGCGTGCGCGATCGCGCCGATCGCGACCTACAGGGCGCAGTCGGCGTGAGCTGGTTCGAGGCGTTCCTGTTGACGGTCTCGTTCGAGCTGCCGCTGGTCGCAGCGCTCGCGCCTCGCGGAAGGCGGCGCCGCGCGGCGGCCGACGGGCTGGGCGCCAACCTGTTGACCCACCCGTGCGCGTGGTGGGCCGTGCTGTCTGCCGGAGCGCCCTGGCTGCTCGTCGAGGCCGCCGTCACGTTGACCGAGGCGCTCGTCTACCGCGGTGTCACGGGCATGTCGTGGCCACGCGCAGCAGCGACGTCGCTGTTGGCGAACGGGATCACGGCCACGATCGGCGCCCTGTTGTAGATCCCGACACGGGCGGCTCGGCTGCCGGAATCCGCGTCAGTCTGCAGGGTTTTCGCGCAATGCGCCGAACCCGAACCTTCGGTGCTACGGAGGGCCTGCGCACCCCCTCAGCACAGTCGCCTAATTGCCTTCAGGCGTTCCCCGAACCCTTCCGAACTCCTTTTTGAGCAGCGAGTTCTGCTCACCAGCAACAGGGAGACAGCAACGGGGATGAAGCGCACACTCATAGAGGTGTCCTGTGGACTTGCGGCCATGGTCGTCATGGTCTCGTTCCACCATCAACTGACGCGCATCGAGGACCAGCAGGCCGAGGTGAACGCGCTCGAGGAGAAGCTCGAGGCCGCGATCGCCGGGGAAGAGGCCAGCCGTGAGTCGCTCGACGCGCTGCAGCAGCGCCTGGTCGAGAAGACCGAAGCGCGCATGGCGAACCTCGAGCAGTCGCTCGAGATCGCCGCCGCCGGGTCGGACAAGGCGCGCGACATCGCCTACGAGCTCGAGCGCGCGCAGCGCAACGTCGAGCTGTTCCGCAGCGAGCTGTCGACCGACTTCGAGCGCACCAAGGCGCTCGTCGACGCCTACATCAGCGAGGTCCGCGCCAAGGAAGAGAACGCGGCCATGAAGCTCAGCGAGACGCAGGGCCAGATCGCCACGCTCGCCAGCACCATCTACCAGGACCGCGACGAGCTGACCAAGCGCATGCTGCTGCCGACCGTGCAGCTCAACGGCGACGACACCGTCGGCTCGGGCACGATCGTCTTCTCGGGGCCCAACTGCAAGAACGGCAACAAGGTCGAGACCTACGTCCTGACCTCCTACCACGTCGTCCGCAACATCCTCGCCGACACGCCCCGCGCCCGCCGCGGCGGCTTCGACGTCACCATCTACACCTCGGGCAAGAACCTCGTGGTCAAGGGCCACATGGTGGCGAGCCAGCCGAAGATCGACGCCGCGCTGGTCAAGCTCGACACGGACCGCAAGCTCCCCAACGTCGCCAACGTGCTGCCGCGCGAGGACACGGGCGAGGTGCACGTCTGGGACCCGGTCTGCGCCGTCGGCTGCCCGCTGGGCAACGACCCGGTGCCTTCCAAGGGCGAGGTCAGCTCGCTCAAGAACGAGCTCAACGGCGCCAACTACTGGATGGTCAACGCGCCCACCTACTTCGGCAACTCGGGCGGCGGCATCTACCGCGCCGACACCCGCCAGCTGATCGGCGTGTTCTCCAAGATCTACACGCACGGCAAGGGCCAGCCGGTCGTCGTCCCGCACATGGGGCTCTGCACGCCGATGGACCTCGTCTACGACTGGCTCGACGACGAAGGGCTCGACCACCTGCTGCGCAGCGAGACCGTCGACCGCGTCGACCTCCGCTACCTCGCCGCGCCGCCCAAGTAGGCGGCCGCGCGCGTCGACGGCGGGCTCAGCCCCGCCGGAGCGAGCGCGCCAGGCGCCGCAGCTCCGGGCTGTCGACCCCGGCGTGCAGCGCGCGCGTGATCACCATGCGCGCCTCGTCGGGCCGCGCGAGGTCGCGCAGGAAGCGGGCCTTGGCCGCGTGCAGCCGCGCTTCGTTGTGTCGCTGCGCCAGGGCGCGCTCGGTCAGCTCCAGCGCGTGCTTGCTGTTGCCGCGGCGAGCGAACAGCTCGCCCATCTCGTAGAGCACGTCGGGCTGGTCCGCCGAGATCTCCAGCGCCGTCGCCAGCAGGTCGAGCGCATCGTCGAACTCGCCGAGCCGCCGCTTGACGATGGCCGAGTAGTAGAGCGCCGGCCAGAACTCGGGCTGCAGGTGCAGCCAGAGCCGGAACTCCTCGAGCGAGGGCTTGGGGTTGCGCCCGTGCAGGCTCCGGTCGGTGGCCTTCGCGAACCGCGCCTCGAAGTCCGCGACGTCGATCTGCAGCATCGCGCGCACGGCGCGGTCGCGCGACGTGAGATCCTCCATGGCGCGCATGCCGGCGAGCAGCTCGACGCGCGACTCCGACCTGCGGCCGACCGAGAACAGGCACAACCCGAGCGCGACGCGGTCGTCGCCGCGCAGCGTGCCCTGCAGGGCTAGCAGCGCGTCGTGCAGACCGCCCGGCGGCTCGCGGTCGACCAGGTGCGCCTGCAGGCACTCGAGCAGCACACCTGCTGACGCGTCCTGCTCGGCCCACTCGGCCGCGCGCACGGTGCGCTCGCGCAGCCGCCGCAGCCCGCGGATCACGAAGTCCCACGCGTCGCCGGCGCGACCCTGCGCGAAGCTCAGCTGCGCGAGGTGCGAGAAGAAGTCCGGGTGGCCGTCGACGGACAGGCCCTTCTCCCACAGCCCGCGCGCCGCGTCGGGGTCGCCGCTGCGCACCTTGAGGATGCCGAGGCTCTCCAGCCCGCGCGACGGCGGCGGGTCGAGCTCGGTGGCGTACTCCAGCCAGGCGAACGCCCGCTCCTCTTCGCCCATCTCGCTCAGCTGCTCGGATACCGTGACGCAGGCGTCGCCGTCGAACGGGCTCGCGGAGTAGCACCTGTCGAGGAACCGCCGCACGCTCTCGCGGTCGATCTGCGAGCCGTGCAGCGCCAGCGCGGCCGTCGCGCTCGCGACGCGCAGCGCGAGCCCGAAGCGCGGGTCGAGCTCGATCGCGTCGGCGAACGGCTGGATCAGGCCGCCGCGGTCCTCGGGGATCGCGATGTCCAGGTCGCCGCTCAGCAGCATCGCGTTGTCGAGGCCGCGCAGGAACCGCCAGAACGCCTGGCCGCTCCTCGTCAGCAGCCCCGAGGGCGGCTCGTGGAACGGCAGCTCGACCAGCCGCGCCAGCCGCCGCGCGAGCTTCATCAGCGCCGTGACGGGGTCCTTGTGGGGAAGCACGCTGCCGATCTTCTCGGTCAGGTAGTCGTCGTCCTCGTTGCGGAAGACGTGGAACTCCAGCCGCAGGCCGCCTTCGACCGGCTCGATCTCGCCGCTGACGACCGCGTTCACGACGAGGCGCGGCGGCATCAGCTCGAAGGCCTCCTCGCGGTCGGGCGGCGCGTCCATCTGGACCCAGGTGACCGGCCCCTCGTCGGACGCGGTCTGCAGCTCGAGCATCGCGGTCGGCCCGGGCTGGCCTTCGTTGAGCACCTGATGCACGAAGTCGGGGACCCGCCGGGACACGACGCCCGGGTCGAGGTCGCCCCACGCCGCGCTCGGCGTCGCCGCCAGCGGCAGGAACATCACCTCGGGGCCGCTCAGCCCGTCGTCCATGTCTCTTCGTTCGCTCATCTCAGTGGTGTGGAGACCGGCCATCGCGGGCAGCGCCCGCCGAAGCCGCGCGCATCACCCCGGCGGCCACGTCATCGGCCGCCCCGCGAGCACGTGCACGTGCAGGTGGAACACGGTCTGCCCGGCACCGCCGCCGTTGTTGACCACGACCCGAGACCCGCCGTCGGAGACGCCGAGCTCCCGCGCGACGCGGGCCGCGGTCACCAGGAGGTGTCCGAGCAGCGCCGCGTCCTCGGGGGCCGCGTCGTCGAGCGTCGCGATCTCCTTCTTGGGGATCACGAGGAAGTGCGTCGGCGCCTGGGGCGCTACGTCACGGAACGCCAGGCACTGGTCGTCTTCGTGGAGCACGTCCGCGGGGATCTCCTTGCGGAGGATCCGGGCGAACACGTTGGAGGGGTCGTAGCTCAAAGGTGCGCGCCAGAGGCACGTGCCGCGCGCCCCTGACCCGGTCGAGAGTAAGGCCACCACCGGCAACCTCAAGCCCCCCGAGGCCGTCGCCGAATCGGCGCGAGGGGCGAAACGTCCATGGGGAGGGCTCCCATGCGAGCGGCCGCGGGGCTACGTTCCTCCGCCATGCGCAGCGCCCCCTTCGCGATCGGCATCGCCGGCGGCTCCGGCAGCGGCAAGACGTCGCTGACGCGGGCGCTCGTCGACGCGCTGGGCCGTGACCGCTGCTGCGTGCTCTACCACGACTCCTACTATCGGGACCTCAGCGACCGCCCCCTCTCCCTGCGCGGCCGCACCAACTTCGACCACCCCGACAGCCTGGAGAACGCCCTGCTCGAGCAGCACCTCCGCCACCTGATGCAGGGCTTCGCGATCGACCGGCCGGTCTACGACTTCGCCACCCACACGCGCGCGGCCGACCACCGCCGGATCGAGCCGCGACCGATCGTAGTCTGCGAGGGCATCCTGCTGCTGGCCGTGACGGAGCTGCGCAGGTCGTTCGGACTCCGGGTCTTCGTCGACACCCCCGCCGACGTGCGCGCGCTGCGCCGCGTCCGCCGCGACATCGACGAGCGCGGCCGGACCGTGCACTCGGTCGTGCAGCAGTACTTCGACACCGTGCGGCCGATGCACGAGGCCTTCGTGGAGCCGGCGCGCGCGACCGCCGACCTGGTGCTCGACTGGCAGCAGAGCCCCGAGGAGCAGGCGCGCGTGGTCGTCCGCGCGCTGGAGGAGCGCCGCGGCGACACCGCGGTCGCCGCCTCGACCTAGCGCACGCGCAGGCCCGCGGGCGCCAGCGCGTAGATCTGCGTGCGGCCGTCGCTGGTGAGCGCCTCGCGGATCATCCCGACGACTTCGCCGAACCGGCCGCAGCGAAGGACCAGCGCCTCGAGCAGACCGCCGTCCGCGGCCCGGACGCGCGCGTCGAACAGCTGACCGAAGAACGCGTCGGCGAAGTTGGTGGGAGTAGGCATGTGGCGAACCTCGAGGTCCCCGTCGATCCCCGCGCGCTCGCGGATCATCGCGACGGCGCGGCCCACGCCGCCGACCTCGTCGACGAGCCCGTTTGCGACGGCCTGCTCGCCCGACCAGACGCGGCCGCCCGCGATCGCGTCGACCTGCTCCGGGGTCTTGCCGCGCGACTCGGCGACGATCGCGAGGAAGCGGTCGTAGACGCCGTCGACGCTGCGCTGGATCTTGGCGCGGGCCTCGGGCGTCCAGGGGCGGTCCATCGCGTCCATCTGCGGACCGTCGTCGATGCTGACGATCTCGCTGTGGATGCCGAGCCGGCGCATCAGCGCGCCGGGCTGGAAGCGCATGCCGAAGACGCCGATCGAGCCGGTGATCGTGCCGACCTCGGCGAGGATCGGGGCCCCGATCGCGGTGATCCAGTAGCCGCCTGACGCAGCCAGCTCGCCCATCGAGAAGACGACGGGCTTCGCGTCTGCGAGCCTCGCGATCGCCAGCCGGATGGCCTCGCTCGCAGTCGCCGAGCCGCCAGGCGAGTTGATGCGGATGACGACGCCCTTGACGAGGTCGTTTTCGGCGAGCTTGTCCAGCCGAGCGACCGTGGGGCCGCTGACCATGCTGCCGGCGACCGGCTTGTCGCCGTCGACGATCTGCCCCGAGAGGTGCATCACGACGATCTCCGGGTCCTCGATCTCCTCCTCCGTCTGCGAGTTCATCATGCTGGAGATCATCGAGAACAGGTCGCGGCGCTTCTTCTTCTTGCGCGGCGCGACGTCGTCCAGCTCGAACTCGTCGTCGCCGCGGCAGGTCGCGAGCGCGCGCTCGGCGCCCTCCCAGGACACGAGGCGGTCGACCAGGCCTTCGCGCAGCGCCTCTTCGGCGGTGAACATGCGCTGCTCTTGCAGCTCGCGCACCTTCTCCTGCGTCAATTCGCGTCCCTCGGCGATACGGCGCACGACGTCGCCGTTCATCGAGGTCAGCATCGCGCGGTAGTGCTCGCGCAAGTGGCTCGACATCGTCGGCAGCATGTAGGGCTCGACCGCGCCCTTGAACTCGCCGACGCGCGTCACCTCGACCTGCACCCCGGCGAGGTCGAGCGCGTCCTTGAAGTGCATGACGTTCATGGCGGGCGAGCGCAGGTCGACGCCGCCCATGTCGGCCAGCAGCACGAGGTCGCACTGCGCGGCGATCTGGTAGGCGCCGATGCCCGCGTTCTCGAGGTAGCAGGTGATGCGCTTGCCGGCCGCGCGCACGCCGGCGATGGCCCGCTCAACCTCCCGCTGCTGCGCGAGGTTGAAGCCCGCGCCCGCCGACAGGTCGAGCAGCACGTTCGCGCCGTCTTGCTCGGCGAGGTCTTCGACCATCTGCAAGAACGGGAAGAAGGCCTTGGGCGGCGAGCCGCCGCCCGTCAGCAGGCTCGTCGGATCGAAGCCGCCCTCTGGCAGGTCCGCGTAGGAGCCCGAGGGCCGCAGGAAGGCGACCTGCTCGGGGTCGGCGGCGGGCTGCTCCGCTGTAGCCGCCGGCTCCTGTGACGGTGTAAGCGGTGCCAGGAAGGTGCAGGAGAGCAAGAACGAGACAGCGTGCAGATGGATGCGCATGACGAGGCCCACAGGGTAGCCGATGGCGATCCCGACCCTGTCGCTCCACACGAAAACGGCCCCCTGTCCGCATGGCCGGCCGGAATGTCGGCGCCCGCGCAGCCCGGCGATGGACGCAGCGACTACGGCCCCGCATCCTCCTCGCGTGCGCGACCACCGGACCCGGACCTCCCTGCTCGCCCTGTTGATCGGCACGCTGCTGTCCGGCTGCGCGCTGCAAAGGCACGACGTCGTCGTCTACGGCTGCACGTCGGCAGGCGTGATGGCCGCCGTGCAGGCCACGCGGATGGGCAAGTCCGTCGTGCTCATCGGCCCCGACCGGCACCTCGGCGGCCTCTCTGCCGGCGGCCTCGGCTGGACCGACTCGGGCAGCAAGGCCGTGATCGGCGGGCTCGCGCGCGAGTTCTACGGGCGCATCTACGAGCGCTACCAGGACGAGGGTGCGTGGCGGTGGCAGCGCCGCGAGGACTACGGCAACCGCGGCCAGGGCACGCCAGCCGTCGACGGCGCGGCGCGCACGATGTGGATCTTCGAGCCGCACGTCGCCGAGGCCGTGTTCGAGGCGCTGGTCCGTGAGCACCGCATCCCGGTGCACCGGGACGCATGGCTCGACCGGGACGCGGGCGTCGAGGTCGAAGGCGGCCGCATCCGCGCGATCACGACGCTGCGCGGGCGGCGGTTCGAAGGCGCGGTGTTCATCGACGCGACCTACGAAGGCGACCTGATGGCCGCAGCAGGCGTCCACTACGCCGTCGGACGCGAGTCCAACGCGACGTACGGCGAGACGCTCAACGGCGTGCAGACGAAGCGCGCGCGCTCGCACCAGTTCCGCCGCCCGGTCGATCCCTACGTGGTCGAAGGCGACCCGACCTCCGGGCTGCTGCCGCGCATCCACGGCGACCCGCCGGGGAAGGACGGCGACGGCGACCACCGCCTGCAGGCCTACTGCTTCCGGACCTGCATGACCGACCACCCCGACAACCGCGTGCCGTGGCCCAAGCCCGACGGCTACGACGCGATGCAGTACGAGCTGCTGCTGCGCTACCTGCTGACCGGCGCCAGGGGCGTGTTCAACAAGTTCGACCCGATCCCCAACCGCAAGACCGACACCAACAACCACGGCGCGTTCTCGTTCGACAACATCGGCGCCAACTACGGCTACCCCGAGGGCAGCTACGAAGAGCGGCGCGCCATCGCCCTGGAGCACCGCGTCTACCAGCAGGGCCTGCTCTGGTTCCTCGCCAACGACCCCCGCGTGCCCGCAGACGTGCAGGAGGAGATCCGCCGCTGGGGCCTCGCCGCGGACGAGTTCGTCGACAACGAGCACTGGCCGCACCAGATCTACGTGCGCGAGGCGCGTCGCATGGTCTCGGACTGGGTGCAGACCGAGCGGCACCTCCGCGGGCAGCTGCCCACGCCGCGGCCGATCGGCATGGGCTCCTACAACATGGACAGCCACAACGTGCAGCGTTATGTCGACGCCGGCGGCCACGCGCGCAACGAGGGCGACATCCAGATCAGTCCCGGTGGCCCCTACCCGGTCGACTACGGCGCGATCGTCCCCAGACGGCGCGACTGCGAGAACCTGCTGGTGCCGGTGTGCCTGTCGTCCTCGCACATCGCCTACGGCTCGATCCGCATGGAGCCGGTGTTCATGATCCTGGGCCAGTCGGCGGCGACCGCGGCTGCGCTCGCGCTCGACGGAGGCCTCGCCGTGCAGGACGTCGACTACGACGCGCTCGCAGCGAAGCTCCACGAGGACGGCCAGGTGCTGTCCCTGGCCGACTCGCGCGGCGCGACCTACGTCCGGCTGGATGACCTCGAAGGCGTCGTCGTCGACGACACCGGCGCCGAGCTGCAGGGTCCTTGGCGTCGCTCCCAGATCCAGGCGGGCGTGCACCGCGGCTACATGCACAACCTGGGCAAGGGCGACGGCGCCTGCGTCGCGACGTTCCGCGCGGACCTCGCGCCCGGCATCTACTCGGTCGAGCTCGCCTACACCGCGCACCCCAACCGCGCGACCAACGTCCCGGTCGAGCTCACGTGCAGCCGCGAGGTCCACCGCTTCACGGTCGACCAGCGCACCCCGCCCGAGGGCGGCGGCGTCTTCCACCCGCTCGGACGGCTGCACCTCGCAGGTCCGGTCGCCGTGCGCATCCAGGACCGCGACGTCGACGGCCACGTCATCGTCGACGCGGTGCGGTTC
>JBERSB010000599.1:0-2926 GCA_041236755.1 Luminiphilus sp.
GTCTGCACGATCCCCGTGATCTGCAGGCCCTGCTGCATCGTCACGTAGATCGGGCGCTGAAGCTTGGGGTCGATCTCGTCGGACTCGTGATCGAGGAAGCCCTTGGCCTGCACCCGTAGCTCGAGCAGCGCGCTTGGCAGGTGCTCGACGAAGAAGCGCCCTTCCTCGTCGGTCTCGACGCGCTGGTCACGACCGGCCATCCGGGCCATGCCGCGCAAGCCGCCGCGCTCGCCCCTGCCGCCTCGCTCGCCCCTGCCGCCGCGCTCGGGCGTGGCTTCGCTGCCGGCGTTCGCGCTGAGCGAAGGGCGGAGGCGCACGCTCGCGCCGGCGACGGGCTCGCCGTTGCCGTCGCGCACGTAGCCGGTCACCTCGTAGCCCGGGCCTAGCGCGACGTCCGGCACGTCGACCACCGCGTCTTCGGCGACGTCGAACCCGTCCGAGCGGCCGGGCGTGTGCATCTTCGCGAGCACGGTCACCGCGAAGCGGCCGTCGGGGACGTTGGGGTAGCTGTAGTAGCCGCTGCGGTCGGTCCTGGTGGTCGGCAGCAGCTCGCTGCGGTTGCGCTGCCAGCGCAGCCCGTTGCGGAAGTCCGGCTCCATGGTGACCTCGGCGTCGATGACGCCGTTGCCGTCGAGGTCGGTCACGCGGCCGCGCACCAGGCCGCCCGACTTCAGCTGGAGGTCCCCGAGCGAGACCTCGATCGCGCCTGCGCCCACGGTCGCCGCCTGGATGTCGCCCATGTCCTTCTCGAACAGGCCGACCGCGTGCTTGTCGCTCTTGACCTGCAGGTTCACCCTCTGGTTGCGGAACGCCTGTCCCTGGAAGGCGAACAGGCCGTCTTCGTTGGTCACGACCGGATCGGGGATCCGGCGCGACCGCCCGCGGTCACGGCCGCCGCGTCCGCCGCGTCCTTGCTGGCCGCCGCGGCCGATCTCGAGCCAGACCCTCGCGTCGGCGACCGGCTGCCCGAACTTGTCGACGACGCGGCCGCGCAGCAGCGCTTCGACGCGCGGCTCGTTGGCGACGGGCGCCACGCCGGTCGGGGCCTCGGCCTCGGTGCGCTCGAACGCCGCGGTCTCGACGGCGTCGGGGTCGAGCTGCTCCGCCTGGGCACCTTCGACTTCGTCGTCGGTGTCCCACTGGACCACAGGTGCAGGCGCAGGCTCGAACAACTGGGGGACGAGGAACGAGCCTGCCGCGACCGCCGCGAGGGCGACGATCAGCAGGATGAGGGTTTGCTTCTGCATCAGGTGCGTTGGTGCGCGGACGGGTCGTCTCGGCTACGCCCACTTACGTCGATCGGACGCAATTGCTGACAGCTAGACGCTGTAACACCTGTGCATCTGCAGTCGTGCAGATCCAAACCGTTGTTACTGCGATATTTGTAGCTGAAGCGAGTTGCTCGAGCCGAACCCGGCAGGGGCCGAGAAAACGACCGTCTGGGCGGTCGATGCAAACGCGGTGGCGAAGCCGGGATTGACGATGCCGAGCGAGGCGTAGCCGGTGACGTCGAAGGCGAACGGCAGCGCGATCGCGCCGCTGGTCGTCGCGCCGTCGAGGAACAGCGGCGCCTGCATGCCACCGAGGGTCAGCGCGACCGGGCCCGCGGGGGCGGTCGGTGTCCAGAGCAGCAGGCCCAGGCCGTTCGCCGGACCGCCGATCGTGTCGAGCGTGAACGGGCCTGCGGGGACGGGCGAGGAGCCCGTAGACGCGGTCAGCGAGGGCCGCGCCGCGGACACGGCGCGGGCCTGGTTCACCGAAACGTAGTCGGTCTCGTAGACGAGCAGCGAGCCGCCGGCAGGTTGGAACGGGGCGAAGACCGGACCTGCGGCGGCGCCCGGCAGGAACTGGAGGCCGCTGCCGTAGAGGCCGGTCCCGGCGAAGTCGATCAGCGTCGGCGCGAGGGACGGTTGCGGGCCGTCGGCGTCCTGGATCGCGCCGATGCGGCCGTTGTACCAGTCGACGAAGAACAGGTCCCCGTCGTCGTCGAACGCGAGGTCACCGGCCGCGTCGAGACCCTGCATCACGAGCGTGGCGTTGGCCGCGCCGAGCACGGTGTTGTTCGCGATGGCTGCGTCCACGGTCGCGCGGCCGAGGCGGAACACCTCGACCGTGCCGGACGGCGCGGGGAAGGTCGCCGGAGACGTCGCGTAGTAGATGTCGCCGGCCGCGTCGATCGCGAGCGGGCCGGACGCGCCGGGGAAGCGCGCGACGAGCTGGCTCTGTCCGGTGACGAGGTCCACGAACATGACGTCGTTGTTCGGCGCGCCGAAGCCGCCGGTCCGAGCGGAGACCAGCGCGCGGTCCTGGTCGAGCAGCACCGCGTCGTAGTTGAAGGGCACGACCGTGACCAGTTGTGAGGGCGCGCCGTTCAGCGGGACCTTCCAGACTTCGCCGGCGCTGCTCTCGCCGAACAGGACTGCGGTCGCGCCGATGGGGGCCGAGAACGACCCGAAGGTGTAGGCTGCGAACGTCAGCAGGGACTGGCCGCCCGAGCCCGAGTCCAGCATCAGGTCGAAGCCGTCGAAGTAGACGGTGCCTGCGTTGGTCGTGAGCACGTTGCCCGCGCTCGCCGCGAGCGGCGTCATGACCTCGGCGTAGCCTTCGAGGACCTGCTGGGCGGGGAGAGAGAGGGTCGCGCAAAGGCAGAGCCCGCTCGCGAGGCGCGGCGCACAGGCCGCGCGAAAGCGCTTCGTCATCATGAGATCTCGGCTTCTCGCGAGCCGGGTGGATCCAAACTTCGGCGCCTCGCGGCGCGCGGCTCTTCGTGGGTGTTCTGGCTTCCGGATCGCCCTACTTGCTCGCCTTCCCAGCCCTCCAACATGGTGGAGCCAGTGGCATGTCGAGCGTTCGTCCTCGGATACAGCTGCGGGACAGCGCCGGCGTCGCACCGGACTTCCCCGCGAGGAGCGCGTGCCACGCTAGC
>JBERSB010000600.1:0-10463 GCA_041236755.1 Luminiphilus sp.
CACCCGCTCGCCGAGTTCCGCGAGGTCGGCGAGCGCATCAAGGAGCAGGCGCAGCAGGTGCTGCCGACGCTGTTGACGCACGCACGCCCCAACGCGTTCCTGCAGGCCCAGCACCAGGAGCTGGCGACGGTGGCCGCCGAGCTCGGCGTCGCCGCGGGCGAGCGGGTCGTCGGCCCCGCGGAAGGCCACACCACCCTGCTGCGCTACGACCGCGACCTCGACGACCGGCTGCTGGCGTCGTTGCTCTACGAGTCCAGCCCGCTGCCGTTCTCCGCGCTGGTCGAGCGCGTGCAGGCGCTGTCGGGCGACGAGCGCGAGCAGCTTCTCGAGCGGCTGATGGCGGCGCGCGGCTCGCACGACGCGTGGCCGAGCGGGCTCGAGGGCGGCGACATGTTCGAGTTCGAGACCGTGCTCGACTTCGGCGCCTACCGGGACATCGGCAGGCACCGCAAGGGCTTCCAGCAGCAGCAGACGCTGACCACCACGCACGGCTTCTCGGTGCCGCCGCTGATGCGCGAGGCGGGCCTGGGCGATCGCTACGTCGAGGTGATGCAGCGCGTCGCCGAGCGCCAACAGCGCGTCGCCGAGCGCTTCCCCCACGCGGCGGCCTACATCACGCCGTTCGGGTTCCTGCAGCGCGTGCGGCTGATCTTCGACCCACGCCAGGTCGCCTACTTCGTGGAGCTGCGCAGCGGCCCCGAGGGCCACTTCTCCTACCGCAAGGTCGCGCTCGACATGTTCGAGCACGTCAAGCGCGTCAGCCCGCTGTTCGCGAAGTTCGTGCGCGCCAAGGAGGGCGGCGCGTTCCTCGGCCGCCTCGACAGCGAGATGAGCGCCGACGACCGCCGCAAGCGCCGCATGGAAGCGGCCGGCGACGCCTGAGCAGACCCGCTAGCGCAGCAGGATCTCGCAGGCGTTGGTGGGCTGCCCCGTGGGCGCCCACTCGTAGTCCCAGACGAACGCCGCCATCGTGATCTGCGCGCCGTTGAGGAACTGCGGCAGCGGCGCAGCGGCGGAGTAGTCGAAGCCCACGTTCGCCTCGCCCAGAGCGTCCAGGAACCCCAGGAAGCCGGTGTAGTAGGACGCGCCGCTCGCGACCGAAGCCGCCATCAGCCAGTCGTCCTCGAGCGGGAACAGCTCGCCCAGATACGGCGTCGCCGGGACCATCCCGCCGAGGCCGACGGCGACGAAGTAGGGATCGCCCGCGTGCGGCGCGCCACCACGCAGCGTCGCAGCGACCGGCTGGGCGAGCGCGAGGTCGACGCGCTGGCGCGCGACCACGAGGTGGGGCGCCGACGGCTCGAGCGGCAGATCGAGCCAGCACCCGGACGTCGGCTCGAGCGCCAGGTCGACGTCGAAGTCGCCGAAGATCGGCGCCACCGACAGGCGCGGCGCCATCGGGAACTCGCGGAGCCAGAGGTTGCGCAGGCGCAGCCGGATCGTCGCGCCTGCAGGCACCTCGACGCCGACCGGCGGCAGGCGGAGGTCGTGGGACTCCGAGGCGCCGGGCGAGCTGCTGCGCGACGCGACCGCCCCGCTGGACAGCAGCACCTCGTCGCCGCCTGCGGGCTGCACGGTCAGCAGCGCCGCGAGCATCCACTCAGGAGCGTCCGGCGTCAGCTGCAGGTGCAGCGTCGGGCTGCGCAGCAGCTGCACGTCCACCGGCACCGCGAGGGACCACACGCGCTCGTCGAGCGGGCAGGCCGACAGCACGTTGGGCAGCGCGCGCACCGTCGGCTGGTCGAAGTAGGCCGCAGGCGTGAAGCTGGCGGCAGCCGGATCGAGCACCTGCGAGATGCGCGCGGGCGCCTGGGCCGCGGCAGGCGGGGCGCTGCGCAGCAGACCGTCCTCGTGCAGGTGGAAGCGCTCGACAGACGCGGGCGTCGCCAGCCCCGCGACATGCGCGCGGCTCCACTGAGAGAGCAGGTCGTCCCGCGTCGAGGCGTCGAGCGGCATCAGCGCCAGCAGGTCGGGCGGCTCCAGGTCGACCTCGTTGTGCGCGTCCCACAGGTAGCGCAAGAGCCAGCGCAGGGTGAGGTTGTCGTTCGCCGCGGCCTCGAGCTCGTTGCGCACCACGCCGTGCCCAAGCGTGCTCAGCATCGTGCGCGTCGGCGCGGGCATCGACTCGAGCCGCTCGACCGCAGACAGCGGCGAGTTGATGAGGTCGTGGTAGGCGTGCGAGTAGAACGTCGGCACCGTCGAGCTGGAGAGCGCCGCGCCGATCCGGCGCCCCTCTGCTTGCCAGGCCGCGAGCAGCGCCGACGGATCCTGACCGACGAAGCCCGCGCGCGCCTGCTGCACGAACGCGGCGTCGAAGATGACGCTCGGGTCGCCCACCGACACCGCGTCGATCCACCACGTGCTGAACAAGAGACCGCCGCGCAGCCAGTCGTCAGCCGAGCACGCAACGAGGTCCCGGGCGACCACGCAGCGCACGTCCGGAAACGGCAGCGGCGACCGGCCGGGAGTGGCCAACAGCGCTCCGGAAGACGCTGCTGCGATCCACGCGTGCGCGCCGCCCTGGCTCGTGCCGAGCACACCCAGGCGAGAAGCGTCGACGATCCCCTGCCACTGCGGCGCAGCCGCGACGAACGCGACCTGCTCGGCGAGGTCGTGGCGCTCGACCGGCCCCCAGAGCGTGGTGCCTTCCTGCGCGTGGCCGGCGTTCGCGGTCCTCGCCTCGCCCTGGCCGCGCACGTCATAGGACCAGACCGCGAAGCCGTGCTCGGCGAGGAACACCTGCAGCGGCAGCTCCTCGAAGCGGTTGTGCCCGAGGCGGTGCACATAGACCACCAGCGGCCAGCCGCACGAAGGCGGCGGGCCGACCGGCGTCGTCAGCGTCGCGAACGTCTGGTAGCCGTCGGAGTAGCTGACCTGCACCGAGAGCGTGGTCTGAACCGGGTGGCCGCCGGCAGGCGGCGTCGGGCGCGCGCACTGCGCGACCGCCGTCGCCGCGAGCGACATCGAGACCAGGACCCGGGCAAACATGGGCGGGAGAGCATAGCGAGTCGTGGGCGCGGGGGCGGCGCCGGCAGACGGCCGCAGACTCAGCCCCGTCCGATCGCGCCAGACACCAGCCCGAGCAGGTCTTCCGGAGCGTCTCCGACGCGGAGCTTGGCCGCGGCCACGCCGAGGTCACAGACACGCTGGACGTCGCGCTCTTCGGGGACCGCGACCGCGGCGCACGTGTGCAGCGAGGCGACCATGAGGTCGATGCGGTTGCGCAGGTCGTGGGCGCGCGGCCTCGACCACCAGGAGCCCGACACGCACCAGCGGCAGCGCTCGGCGTCGTCCCAGACCTCGCAGACGCGCTTGTCCCGGTCGAGCAGGTCGCCGCGGTGGCAGACCAGCTCGGCCGAACGCACGCACGCGATCGTCGGGCTGCCGAGACGGTCGGCGAGCCACAGCACGTTCGGCGTGCCTTGGCCGCCCAGACCGATGTGCACGACAGCGCTGCGCGGCTGCGCCCGGAGCGACTCGGTGACGGCCAGCTCGAGCGACGCGTCGACCTGGCTCCTGGCGACGCGCGAGAGCGGAAGCCGCGCGCGATCGCGGAACGTGAGGACCTGGACGCCGTCGTCGGCCGTCGCTGGAGGTGGATCGTCACGGTGCACGGCGGCCAACCACCGCACGCCCCACCCGTCCGCCGCAGCCAGCCGCGCGAGCGCCGCCGCGCGCTCGTGGCTCCAGTGCGGCTGGCTGCCGCGCCCCGGCGAACTGACGATCACGACCTGCACGCGCGCAACATCGCACGCGACGCACGGCGCGGCAATCGAATCCGCGGGCGGCGCCGCCTATCCTGCGCACGCCGCTGCCGTCGATGGAGTTCCACAGTTCCCTAGCCGAGTCCCACGACCTCGCAGAAGCCTGCGACGCGGTCGCGGGCGAGCTGCGCCGGCAGCTGGGCGACGGACCGCTCGACCTCGCGGTGGTGTTCGCGTCGGCCGACTACGGCGCGGCGCTCGACGCGCTGCCCGTGATGCTGCAGGAGCGGATCCACGCGCGCACGCTCGTCGGGTGCACGGGTGCAGCGCAGCTGCACGCGACCTGCATGTCGGAGCGGCCGCCGGCGATCTCGGTGATCGCCGGACGCATGCCCGGCGCGAAGCTCGCAGCGTCGGTCGTGAACGCAGGCGACCTCCCCCACGCGGACGCGCCGCCCGCGGACTGGCGCCAGTTGCTGCCCGAACTCGGCGGTGCGCCGCGCGCACTGCTGGTCCTCGGCGAGCCGTTCCACTTCGACATGCGGCCGCTGCTGGCCGGCCTGGACTACGCGCTACCCGAGGCGCCCAAGGTCGGCGGCCTCGCCAGCGGCAGCCAGCACCCAGACGGCAACGCGCTGTTCTGCGGCCGCGCGCGGATCAACCAGGGCGCGGTGCTGCTGGGCATCGGCGGCGACGTCGACGCGCGCTCCGTCGTCGCGCAGGGCTGCCGACCGATCGGCCGCGCTGGGCGCGTCACCAAGGCGGACCGCAACCGGCTCGCGACCGTCGACGACCTGCCGGTGAAGACCTTCATCCAGCAGCAGCTGCAGGAGCTCCCGCCCGAGCAGCTCGAGCTCGCCGACGGCAACCCGCTGTTCCTCGGAGTGGCCAGCGATCCGTTCGCGATGGAGGATCCGACGGCGGGCGAGTTCCTGGTCCGCAACGTGCTCGGCATCGACGATGAAGGCCGGCTCGTCGTCGGCGAGCACCTGTCGGTCGGACGCACGGTGCAGCTGCACCTGCGCGACCGCGACGGCGGCCTGGACGACCTCGAAGGCCAGCTGCGCCGCGCGGGCGCCGACGAGGCCGACGCCGCGCTGATCTTCCGCTGCGTCGGCCGCGAAGGCGCGGACCACGAGCGGTTCCGGCACGTCGCGCCCGACGTCCCGCTGGCGGGCTGCACGTGCAACGGCGAGATCGGCCCGGTCGGCGCGGTCACCCACATGCACGGCTACACCGCGTCGTGCCTGCTGCTCCGCGAGGGCGCGCCGTCGTGACCGCGCCGCGCGCACGCGTCCAGGCAGCGGCGCTGATCCGGGCGTGGCTGCTGATGGACTTCTTCAGCGACACGCGCCGCGCCGGCGAAGGGGCCGGCGGCAGCAGCCTGACGACGACGATCATGTGGCAGGCGCTGCTGTCGTTCGGCTTCGCGATGCTGCTCTACCCCGACGTCGCGACCGTGCCGTTCGTCGCGGCCAACCTCAGCCTGTCGACGCTGTTGGTCTGCGTCGGCGCGCTCGGCGACTCGCAGCGGCCGCTGCGCCTCGCGGCCGACGCGGCGCTGATCGCGGGCGCGCCGGTCGCGCCGCTCACCGTCGTGCTCGCGCGGAGCGGGCACGCCTCGTTCCACCTCGCGCTGGTGACCGTCGGTATGGCGATCTCGCCGGCGATCCTGCTCGGCCACCTCACCGGCTCGGCGCTGCATGCGGCGGCCTACGTGGTCGCGGCGTGCGCCTGCACCGGGCTCGCCAACGCCGGGCTCGCGACGAGCCGCGCGGTGATCGCGCGCGCGTTCGGCGACGCGCGCGCCACGCTGGCGATGGGCACGGTGAAGGCGGCGATGCTCGGCTGCGGCTTCGTGCTCTTCGCGCTGGCGCTGCGCAAGCTCGACGGCACCGCCGACGACCTGCCGATCGGCCGGCTCGGCGCCGAGCTGTTGCCCACCTACCACGCCGCCCGCCTGCTCGCAGAGTTCCCGACGGAAGCGTGGCGGCTCTGGATCTGGCTGCTCGTGGCCGGCGCGCTGCTCGCGGTCCAGCTGCTGACGCGGCTCGGCGGCGCGCGCGCGCGCGGCCGCGTTCGTCGTCGGTCGCCGCTGCTCGGGATGCTGCGCGCGATCTCCGGCCGCGGCCCGCGGCTCGGCGTCGCCGAGTTCGTCGCGCTGTCGATGTGGCGCAGCGCCGGCTTCCGCGCGCGCGTGCTGCCGCTGCTCGGCCTGCCGGCGGGCATGGTGTTCCTGACGCTCGGCGGCGGCGAAGGCGACGACTACGTGCTGCTCTGCCTCTTGTTGATGCTGCCGGCGATCTACCTGCCGTTCTTGATCGCGTTCCTGCCGCGGGCCGACCAGGCGAACACGGGGTGGGTGTTCGACCACGCGCCGAAGCTCTCACGCGACCTCGTCTCGGACGCCACCTGGCGTGCGCTCACGACGCACGTGCTGACGCCGACCTACGCGCTCGCGCTGCTGCTCGTCGTCGGCTTCGGCCCCGAGCGCCTGGACCGCGCGGCCGCCGCCTTGTTTGCGTTCGCCGCCGCGGTGCTCGCCGCAGAGCGCATGGCGCGGCTCGACCGGGTCCCGTTCACCGACGACCGCGAAGAGGACCGCGGCCTCGACCTCGGCGCGCTGATGGCGGGCGCGCTCGCGCTCGGCTTGCTCGGCACGGCGTTCGGCGCAGCGGCGCCGCCGCACCTGCGGTGGCCGATCGCGCTCGCGGCGCTCGGGCTCGCGGCCGCCCGCTTGCGGCGCCTGCCGGCCCCCGACCTTCGGCTGCTGCTGGCGGTCACCGACGGGGGCAACGACGCGCGGCAGGAAGCCGGCGGCGCAGCGGCAGGCGGCGCCGACGAGCGACCCGCGGCCGTCGAACCGACCATCGGGCGTGAGCTGCGCGCGGTCGCCGTTCTCTACTGCGTGCTCTGCGTCCTGCCCCTGGTGGCGGGTGCGATGTTCGCCGCATAGCAAGCAGCTGAGGCGCACCGGTTGCCAGCCGGGCGAGATGCCCGTATTTTGGGCGTTCTTCTGCTCCAGGAGCCTTCATGAGTGCCAGCCCCGACGCGCACCACGAGCCCAAGACAGCGACAGGAGGCCAGCAGGCCGCTGCGCCCCCTAGCCCTGCAGAGGCGCAGCTCGACGCCGCGCCCGCTGCTACGCCGGCAGCACGGCAAAGTGAACGGGTCAGCGTCGATCCGCTGGGCGCGACCGACCGCTACCGGCTGAGCGTGCCGGGCGACGGAGCAGCAGCCGACGAGTCCTCCAGCTGACCGCGCGCGCCAGCGCTTCGCGGCCAGGCGCGCCCAGCACAGGTCAGGCAGCACAGATCAGGGAGTCGCAGCGACCAGCGCTTCGAACTCCGCGGGCAGCGGCGCCTCGATCGTCAGGTCGCGCCCCTTGCCCGGGTGGTAGAAGGTCAGCGCCGACGAGTGCAGCGCGTGGCGATCGAGCACCAGCGCCTCACGGCCCTCGTCGTCGAGCTGGCCGGCTATGCCCTTCAAGAACAGCTGCTCGTCGCTGCCGTAGAGCTTGTCGCCGACGAGCGGGCAGCCGATCGCCGCCATGTGCACGCGGATCTGGTGCGTGCGCCCGGTCTCCGGCCGCAGCTCCACGAGCGAGAACCGCTCGTTGCCGCGCACGACGCGATACGACGTGACCGCGGACTGGCCCGCGCCCGGCTCGCAGGTGGTGAGCTTGAGGCGGACAGCCGAGGCCTTGTCGGGGACGATGCCGCGGTCGATGCGCCCTTCGGGCTCGTCCGGCCGCCCGTGCACGACGGCGAGGTAGCGCTTCTGCACCAGGCGGTCCTCGAACTGCTTGCGCACCTGGTGGTGGAACTGCTCGTCCAGCCCCACCGCCACGACGCCGCTGGTCTCCATGTCGATGCGGTGCAGCAGCCGCGGCACGACGTCGTGCGCGGGCTCGTCGGGGCGGCGGTAGCGCGCGTGCAGCTCGTGGATCAGCGTGCCGTGCAGGTGCCTGCCGGAGGGGTGCACGGCCATGCCCGGCGGCTTGTCGACCGCGACCATGAACTCGTCCTCGTAGAGGACCTGCAGGTCGAGGCTCAGGTCCGTGCGCGGCTTGGCGACCGGATCCTGCGGGACGTCGACCTCGATCGTGTCGCCGACGCGCACCCGCCGCGAAGCCGGCACGACGCGGCCCTCCAGCCGGACCATGCCCTGCTCGATCATGCGCACGATGCTCGAGCGCGAGCGCCAGGTCAGGACCGCGGCGAGCGCAAGGTCGAGGCGCGGGCCTGCGGTGCGCGCGTCCACGAGGACGCGGACGTGTTCGAGCGGCTTGCTCAGGTCACGTGGACCCTCGCCCGGATAGCGCGGGAGGGACACCTGCCGCTCGCCGCGCCGCGCGGAGACTCCTAGGACTCCGCGCCCGCCGTCGCCTTCTGGGCGGTGGCGGCGGCGCTGTTCGCGGCCGCTTCGCTCGCAGCCTTCGTGTCGAGCGTCGTGTCGGCCGTCAACGGATCGAAGTCCGGCTGGTTGTCGCGACGGCTAGGCTTGCCCTTGCCGCCGCGCGTGCGGCGCTTCTTGCTGCGGCCGCTGCTGACACCGGAGCGCTTGCGCTCGGCCATCATGATGTTCCGCTCGCGCTCGCGGCCTTCGCGCCGACGCTTGTCACTCGACTTCTCGTGGTGTGCGTGCTTCTTGGCGAGGCGGAAGATGCCAGCGTAGTTGCACTGGCGCTTGAAGCGGCGAAGCGCAGCTTCGAGCGGCTCGTTCGGGCGGACCTGGACGCGGATCATGCGGTCGTTGAGGGAGGTGAAGTGGGTGAGGCTGACGGTTGCCCGCGCGGCTTCGTGGCGCCGCAGCTGCGGCTGGCGTATCGTCGCCGAGCCGCCTCGTCGGACGGGCGAAAGGGCGCGACACCTTAGCTGATCGCGTCCGTTTGACAATGAGCGGCGGCGTGTTGTTTTGATGAGCAGAGACAGCCACAGCCGCGAGGTGACCCTGGAGGGAGCGATCGAGCGCTTCACCTTCCGCAACCCCGACACCGGGTGGGCTGTGCTGCGGCTAACCGAAGATTCGACGGGCAAGACGGTTACAGCGGTCGGCCCGATGGCCCAGCTGAAGGAGGGCCAGCGACTGAAGGTCCGCGGCGAGATCGAGGCGCACCCGAAGTTCGGCGACCAGGTGAAGGTCGCGTCCTTCGAAGCGGTCGCGCCCTCGACCCGGGCAGGCATCGAGGCCTACCTCGCGTCGGGGCTGGTGCGGGGCATCGGACCGGCCACCGCCGAGAAGATCGTGCGCGTCTTCGGCGACGACACCCTGCGGGTCATCGAGGAGGACCCAGAGCGGCTCCGCGAGGTGAAGGGGCTCGGCCCGCGCAAGATCCAGGAGCTCTCCGACGCGGTCACGGCGCAGAAGGACCTGCAGAACGTGCTGGTCTTCCTGCGCGCGCACGGCCTCGGCGCCGGCCTCGCGGCCAGGGTGGTCAAGCGCTACGGCGCCAACGCCTCGGCGCTCGTCGAGGCGAACCCCTACCGGCTCGCCGACGACGTGATCGGCGTCGGCTTCCGGACGGCCGACCAGCTCGCCGGCAAGCTCGGCATCGCGCCGCTCGCCGACGAGCGCCTCGACGCCGCTATGGAGTTCGTGCTCGGCCAGGCGGCGCCGCAAGGCCACTGCTACCTGCCCGAGCACGACCTCGTGCGGCGCACCGCGGAGCTGCTGACCTGCGACGAGGCGCCGATCGCGGCGCGGCTGCCCGAGTTCGCGAAGAGCGGGCGCGTCGCGCGCCAGCTACCGCCCGGGCCGACGCTGCTGCACGACGACCCCTCGCCGGTGGTCTACCCCGCAGCGCTCGTGGCGGCCGAGGACGGCGCAGCGCGCGCCATCGATCGACTGGTCACCAGTGACGCGCCGCGTTTGCCCGTGCAGCCCGAGCCCGCCGTCCGCTGGTTCGCGCAGGTCTCGGGCATGGAGCTCGCCGACCAGCAGCGCGACGCGATCCTGCGCGCGCTGCGTGAGCGCGTCTCCGTGATCACCGGCGGACCGGGCGTCGGCAAGACGACCATCGTCCGGGCGCTCGTGCAGATCCTCGGCCAGAAGGGGCTGAGGCTCTCGCTGGCGGCACCTACGGGCCGCGCCGCCAAGCGACTCGAGGAGTCGACCGGACACCACGCCAGCACGCTGCACCGCCTGCTGGAGTTCACGCCTGGTAGCAATCGCTTCGCGCGCGACGCCGACACGCCGCTGGAAGGCGACATGCTGGTCGTCGACGAGGCGTCGATGCTAGATGTCCAGCTCGCCTATGCGCTGCTGCAGGCCGTGCCGCCGACGATGACGCTCGTACTGGTCGGCGACCAGAACCAGCTGCCCTCGGTCGGGCCCGGCAACGTGCTCGCAGACGTGCTCGCCAGCGGACGCGTGGTGACGACCGCGCTGACCCGGATCTTCCGACAGCAGCGCGACTCCGACATCGTGCGGGTCGCCCACGGCATGCTGACCGGTGAGCTGCCGACCAGCGGCGGCGAGGACGGGGACTTCTTCTTCGTCGAAGCCAAGGACGCGCGCAGCGCGCGCGCGCAGCTGCGCGAGCTGATCGGCGCGCGCATTCCGCGCAAGTTCGGCCTCGACCCGCTCCGCGACGTGCAGGTGCTGTGCCCGATGTATCGCGGCGAGGTCGGCGCCGACGCGCTCAACCGCGACCTGCAGGACCTGCTGAACCCGGGCCAGATCGAGGTCGAGCGCGGCGGCAAGCGCTACCGCGTCGGCGACAAGGTCATGCAGATCCGCAACGACTACGACCGCGAG
>JBERSB010000601.1:0-2635 GCA_041236755.1 Luminiphilus sp.
CTCGATCGCGCGCGGCCACGCCTCGACGTCCAGGCCGAGGTCGTAGCCGAGCCACCCGACGACGCGCGCGTCGCGGTGCTCGGCGAGGAACGCGCCGATCCGCTCGAACGCGCCGCGCCACTCGCCAGCGGGGATCGACAGCGACGCTGCGGGCTCGGTGCAGAGCCACGTCGGCCCGCCGCCGCCGCTGTGCAGCAGCGCGACCGGCTCGCCGCGCGGCGCTTCGAGCAGCCGCGCGAACGGCGCGGCCCCGTCTGCTGCCGCGCGCGCGCTCACTTGCGCAGCCAGGACGGCTTGCGCTTCTCGAGGAACGCGGCCATGCCTTCCTTCATCTCGTCGGTGCTGCTGATGACGCCGAACAGGTCCGCCTCGAGCGCGAGCCCGTCGCCCAGCGACAGGTCGGCGCCGCGGCGCACGGCCTGCTTGGCCAGCGCCAGCGCCGTCGGGCCGCGCGAGACCATCCGGTTGGCGACCTCCTTGACCTTGGCCATCAGCTCGTCCTGCGCGAACACGCCGTTGACGAGGCCGATGCGCAGCGCCTCCTGCGCGTCGATCGGGTCGCCCTGCAGGATCATCTGCAGCGCCGTGCCGCTGCCGACGAGCCGCGGCAGGCGCTGCGTCCCGCCGTAGCCCGGGATGATGCCCAGCGAGACCTCGGGCAGGCCGACCTTGGCGTTGTCCGACGCGAAGCGCACGTCGCACGCCAGCGCCAGCTCGAGGCCGCCGCCGAGCGCGAAACCGTTGATCGCGGCCAGCACCGGCTTGCGGCAGCGCTCCATGCGGAGGGTCAACGCCTGCCCGCGCAGCGCGTTCTCCCTGCCGTCGAGCACGCCCTGCCTGGCCAGCACCGAGATGTCGGCGCCTGCGACGAACGCCGTCTCGCCTGCGCCGGTCAGGATGATCGCGCCGACGTCGTCGTCGTCCTCGAGCCCCGCGAAGGCGCAGCCCAGCTCACCGATCGTCAGGTCGTCCAGCGCGTTGAGCTTGCTCGGGCGGTTGACCGTGACGACCGCCAGGTAGCCGTCGCGCTCGACCTGCACGTTCTGCATGCCCGGCGCGTCAGCCATCGCTCTGCTCGGCTTGCGGGTTGCGCTCCTGCCGTGGACGCAGCTCGACGCGCTCGATCTCGACCCGCTCGGTCGGCTGGCTCTGCTCGCCGCCGGGCCCGAACTCGCACGGGATCGACGCGATCTCGTCGAGCACGTCGAGGCCGTCCTCGACCTTGCCGAACACGGTGTACTGCCCGTCCAGGAAGCCGGCGTCGCCGTGCACCACGAAGAACTGCGAGCCCGCCGAGTTGGGGTCCTGCGCGCGCGCCATCGACAGGATGCCGCGCTCGTGGTGGATGTCGTTGAACTCCGCGGGCACGTTGTAGCCCGGGCCGCCGGTGCCGGGGACGCCGTTGGCGCCCTCCTTGGTGTTGGGGCAGCCGCCCTGGATCATGAAGTTGCGCACGATCCGGTGGAACGCGGTGCCGTCGTAGTAGCCGTCCTGCGCGAGCTTCAGGAAGCTCTTGACGTGCTGCGGCGCCTGCTCGGGGAAGAACGTCGCGACCATCGTGCCCTTGCTCGTGACGAGGGCAGCTTCGACGGTCGCGGGATCAGTCGTTTCGAGGTCCATGAGCGGTCATCGTGCCCGCTCCGGCGCCCCCTGGCGACTACTTCTTCGCGCGCTACTTCTTGGCGACCGGCAGCACGACTGCAGCCTCGAGCACGACCGGCTGCTGCGGCGTCGAGCGCTGCGGGCCGCCGACGGCGACGTTGGCGATCGCGTCGAGCACGTCGACGCCTTCGACGAGGTTGCCGAACGCCGAGTACTGGTTGTCGAGGTGTGCGGCGTCCTTGTGCACGATGAAGAAGCCCGAGCCCGCCGAGTTCGGGTCCGAGGTGCGCGCCATCGACAGCGTGCCCTTGAGGTGACGCAGGTCGTTGAACTCGGCGTCGATCCGGTAGCCCGGACCGCCGCTGCCCCACATCGCGCGCTTGCTGTCGTCCTTGGTGTTGGGGCAGCCCCCCTGGATCATGAAGTTCTTGATGACGCGGTGGAACTTGGTCCCGTCGTAGAACCCCTGCAGGCAGAGCTTGACGAAGTTCTCGACGTGGCGCGGCGCCTTGTCCGGCCGGAAGCTCAGCTGCATCTCGCCGTAGTTGGTGACCAGGATCACCTGCGTCTTGGCGAGGTCCAGGTCCTCGAGCTTCACGCTCGAGCTGTCGGGCGCGACCTTGAAGGTGCAGTCGACGCCGACCTGGTCCTTCCAGGACACGGCGACGACGAGCATCTCCGTCAGCTCGGGCGAGGCCATGAACGCCGACGCGGGCAGGGTCAGCTGCCGCTCGATCCGCGTGCCCGCGGCGAGCGCGACCGGGCCGCCCTTGCCGGGTCGGCTGATCGGGTTGGCGTCCTTGCCGCCGACGCGCACGTTCAGGTCGATACCGTTCAGGAGCACGGCCGGGACCTCGGAGTCCTCCGTCACCTCGATCAAGAGCCGCAGCGTCACGTCGGCCTTGGCCGCGACGATGGCCGGCCCGGCCATCGTCAGGCGCAGCGGCGCGGCCTGCACCGGCGTCTCCGCGGGGTCGGCGCCGGGGCCGACCGGCTGCGGGGCCGGGCCGCGCCCGGCCTCGGCCGGCTTGGT
>JBERSB010000602.1:0-3253 GCA_041236755.1 Luminiphilus sp.
GGCCGCGGCGCCGCCGAGCCAGCGCGGCGGCCGGTCTGCGCGCCGCCAGCGCGGCAGGGCCGCGTCGAGCCGGCGGCGCCTGCCGGTGCCTTCGGGCGCGATGACCGTCATCGCGCGCCCCGCGCCGCTGCGGGCGGCTTCGAGCCCTTCGTCGAGCGCAGCCGACTCGTCGGCCCGGTCGACGAACGCCGCCTCGGCCGGCCGCCGCAGGCGCATGAGCCTGCGGCGGCTGGCGAGCACCGGCGCGTCGGCCTCGTGCCGGCGCCAGTAGTCCGAGCGCTCCCCGTGCGCCAGCACGCGGGCGACGTCCGCCGCCGAGCGCGGCCGGTCGTCCGGGTCCTTCGCGAGCAGGTCCTGCAGCAGCTGGTCGAGCAGCGGCGAGACGCGCGGGCGTAGGTGCGAAGGCGGCTGCGGACGGCGGTGCAGGTGCGCGTCCATCATCTCGTCCGGCGTGGTGGCAGAGGCGAACGGATGCTGCCCGGTCGTGACCTCGTAGAGCACGACGCCGAGCGCGTAGAGGTCGGCCCGCGGCGTAGCCGGCGCGCCCAGCAGGCCCTCGGGCGCGCTGTAGGCCACGGTGCCGGCGAGGCCCGCGCCCGACGAGAGTTGCCCAGAAGAAGAATGGAGACCAGAAGATTGGAGACCCGCAGAGCTGTGACCCGGCGAACTGAGCCCTGCCGAGCCGGCGCCCGCAGGGACGCCGAACGGCCGCGCGAGCCCGAGGTCGACGATCTTCAGCTCGCTGTCCGGCGTGAGGATCAGGTTCTCGGGCTTGACGTCGCGGTGGACGAGGCCGCGTCGGTGCAGCGCGAACAGGCCGCGCGCCGCGTCGGCGCCCAGGCGCCTGGTCAGGTCCTCGAGCGCCGCGCCGCTGCGCGCCAACAGCTCGCGCAGGGTCGTGCCCTCGACGAGCTGCATCACGAGGTAGCTGGTCTTGGCGCCCAGCAGCTCGACGGTCTCGATGCCGTGGATCGCCGCGACGCTGGGGTGGCGGATCGACATGCCCAGCTCGCCTTCGGCGTAGAGCCGCTCCTGCGCCTTCTGGTCGGAGACCAGCTCGTTGCGCAGGAACTTCACGGCGACGCGCTGGCCCGCCACGAGGTCGCGGTAGGGGCGCGTCAGCCGGGCCTCGTAGACCGTGCCCGACGAGCCGCTGCCGATCTCCTTGAGCAGATCGAACGGCGCGTCGAGCGGGCGCGGCAGCAGCAGACCCGGCGCCTCCGGTCCGGCCGCGCCGTCTTCATCGCTGGGGTCCTGCCCGTCCACCACGCGTTCCTTGTAGCGGCGTGGTTGCACCTGATCGAGGCCTCTGCGACTCTTCGCTCCTGCTACGCCCGGTCGCGCGACGCCGCCTGCCGGACGCCCGCCGCACATGACGATCCGCCTGCACAACTCGCTCACGCGCCAGCTCGAGGAGCTCAAACCGCTCGTCGACGGCAAGCTCACGATGTACCACTGCGGGCCGACGGTCTACAGCTCGCCGCACATCGGCAACTTCCGCAGCTTCTTGTTCGCAGACGTGCTGCGGCGCTTCGTCGAGGACCAGGGCTACGAGGTGACGCAGGTGATGAACATCACCGACGTGGGCCACCTGACGCTCGACGACATCGAGGGCGGCGAGGACAAGATGGAGGCCGAGTCCAAGCGCACCGGCAAGACGGCCTGGGACATCGCCGCGCAGTACATCGAGGAGTTCCGCGAGTGCCAGCGGGAGCTGAAGGTGCGCCTGCCGCACCACATGCCGCGCGCGACGGACTTCATCCCGCAGATGGGCGACATCATCGGCGATCTGCTCCAAAAGGGGGTCGCCTACCAGGTCAACGGCAACGTCTACTTCGAGGTCGCGCGGTTCCCGGGCTACGGCAAGCTCAGCGGCAAGAAGATCGACGAGCTGGAGTCGGGCGCACGGGTGGCGGTCAACACCGAGAAGAAGGACCCCCGCGACTTCGCGCTCTGGAAGGTCGACGACCAGCACCAGATGCAGTGGGACGGTCCGTTTCCGGGCGGCCGGCGCGGCTTCCCGGGCTGGCACATCGAGTGCTCGGCGATGTCGATGCACTACCTCGGCAAGCAGATCGACATCCACACCGGCGGCGAGGACAACGTCTTCCCGCACCACGAGTGCGAGATCGCGCAGACCGAGGCGCACACCGGCGAGCGCTTCGTCGGGCTGTGGATGCACGCGCGGCACCTGCTGGTCGACAACACGAAGATGTCGAAGAGCCTCGGCAACTTCTACACGGTCGCCGACGTGCTCCAGAAGGGCTACTCCGGCCTCGAGCTGCGCTACGCGCTGGTGCGCGTGCAGTACCGCCAGTCGCTGAACTTCACGCTGCAAGGGCTCGACGAGGCCCGCGCGGCGATCGCCCGCGTCAACGAGGCGCGCAAGAAGCTCGCGCGCGTCCGCGACGGCGCGGAGGCTGCGGGCGACGACGAGCTGACCGCGGCGGTCGCCGCGGCCAACGAGGGCTTCACGGCCGCGATGTCCGACGACCTCAACGTCTCCGAGGCGCTCGCGGCGGTGTTCGAGTTCGTCGGCGCGGTCAACCGCGCGCAGCCGACGGCCGCCGGCGCCGAGGCGGCGCTCGTCGCGTTCCGTCGCTTCGAGGACGTGCTCGCGGTGTTCGGGGCCGAGCCCTCCGCGGACACGACGGCCGAGGCGCCCGAGGAGCTGCTGGACCTGCTGGAGCAGCGCACCCGCGCCAAGGCGGACAAGGACTGGCCGAAGGCCGACGCGCTGCGCGACCAGATCGCGGCCGCGGGCTGGAAGATCGTCGACACGCCGTCCGGCGCCCGCCTCGAGCGGACCTGATCCGCGCGCATTTGCCCTGCGTGGGCACGATCCGGCCGCGGCGTCGTAGCATGGCTCCATCGCATCTCCACACAGCCCGCGGGCGAAACGGACCGCACACCATGCGCACGATCACGACCCTGTCGCTGCTGGCGACCACCTTCCTCTTCTCCTGCTGTGGGCCCGAGCGCGTTGTCCGGGTCGAGTCGTCCTCTTCGGCGCCGATGCGCGGCGTCGACGTGCAGCAGGAGGGTGAGAAGCAGGAAGACACTTCGAGCCCCGACGCACAGACCTCAGGCGCACCGAGCCCGGCGGCGGCGCGCGATGGCGCCGCTCCGTCCGAGCCGTCGAAGGCCGCGGCAGGTGACGGTGCAGGCGAACCCGACGCGGCGGCCAAGGCCGACGCAACCCCGATGACCTACAACGAACTCAACGACCAGGAGGCCTACGTCCTCCTCCGCA
>JBERSB010000603.1:0-3296 GCA_041236755.1 Luminiphilus sp.
CGAAGGGCTCGCGGAGAACGCACGCACAGTCGGCGGCGAGCTGCTCGGAGCGCTGCGCGAGCTGCAGACGCGCCACGACTGCATCGGCGACGTGCGCGGCCGGAGCTTTTTCCTGGGCGTCGAGCTCGTGGCGCAGGACGGCGAGAGCCCGGCAACGGCCCTCGCGGCGGCGACCAAGAACATGCTGCGCGAGCGCCGCGCGCTGATCGGCACCGACGGGCCGCACGACAACGTGCTGAAGATCCGCCCGCCCATGACCTTCGACCCGGCCGCCGCCGACCGGCTCGTCACCGAACTCGACCACGCGCTCCGCATGCTGCGCTGAAGCTACGCACAAGGGCGGTGTTGGAAGAGGCCGCGCGCGCCGCGATCCTCCCGTCCCTCGCCTATCTCCTGAACCCAGGAACCCCATGACCTCATCCAAGACTCGCCTGCTCGCCGTCCTGCTCCCGCTCTTTCTGCTCGTCGGCGCGCTCCACGCCCAGGACTACACCGCGCAGACCGCCGGCGACCCCAAGATCGAGCTCGCCGCGCTGCACAAGGCCATCAAGCCGCTCACCAAGGACGAGGTGCTCGTCGAGGCGCGCGCCTGGATGCAGCTGCTCGCCGCCAAGAACAAGGAGATCGCCGCGGCAGCCGACGACCAGGTCCTCGCGCTGACCTTGGAGCAGTCCGCGCTGGTGAGCAGGCTCAGCATGGTGACGACGGCGCTGACCGCGCTCGGCGGCGACGCGGACGAGTTCGACCGCTACGTCACCGCGTCGACCAGCCCCGAGCTCGCCGACGTCGGCGGCATGTTCGGCTTCGCGGTCGAGTGGGCCAAGAGCCCGGAGGGCGGCGTCCGCCTCGCCATCAACTTCGGCCTGTTCCTGCTGACCCTGCTCGTGTTCCGCATCGTCAGCGCCGTCGTCGCCGGCGTCGTGCACCGCGCGCTGCAGAAGATGAAGGGCGGCAGCGACCTGCTGCGCGACTTCTTCGCCAACGCCGCGCGGCGCGTGGTGTTCTTCATCGGGCTGGTGATCGCGCTGTCGGTGCTCGGCATCGACATCACGCCGTTCGTGGCCGCGCTGGGCGCTGCGGGCTTCGTGATCGGCTTCGCGCTGCAGGGCACGCTGTCGAACTTCGCGTCCGGGTTGATGATGCTGATCTACCGGCCCTACGACCTCGGCGACGTGGTGACGATCGCAGGTACGACCGGCACGGTCGCGGCGATGACGCTGGTCTCGACCACCCTGAAGCTCGGCGACAACCAGCGGGTGGTGATCCCCAACAACTCCATCTGGGGCGACGTGATCACCAACATCACCGGCCAGACGACGCGGCGCGTCGACATGGTGTTCGGCTGCGGCTACGGCGACGACCTGCAGAAGGCGCAGAGCGTGCTCGAGGACATCGTCAAGAACCACCCGAAGGTCCACGCCGAGCCCGAGCCGGTTGTCAAGGTGCACGAGCTGGCGGACTCGTCGGTCAACTTCGTGGTCCGCCCCTGGACCGACACCGCCGACTACTGGGACGTCTACTGGGACGTGACCCGCAAGGTGAAGGAGCGCTTCGACGCCGAGGGCCTCAACATCCCGTTCCCCCAGCGAGACGTGCATGTGCACCAGCAGGGGAGCTGATCAAAGGGAGCGCCTCCGAGACCGCGCGCGGGCCTTCGCCGCCGCCGCGGCGCCGTGGCTGTTGGCCCTGGCGCCGGCCGCACAGGAAGCGCCGCGGCCGAACGTCGTGCTCGTCATGACCGACGACCAGGGCCTCGGCGACTTCGGCTGCCGGGGCAACCCGGTGCTCGACACGCCGCGGCTCGACGCGTTCGCCGCACAGTGCCCGCAGCTCGACCGGTTTTACGTAAGCCCGGTGTGCTCGCCGACGCGCGCGAGCCTGATGACCGGCCGCTACAACTACCGCACGCGCGTCGTCGACACGTGGCTCGGCCGCTCGATGATGGACCCGGACGAGGTCACCGTCGCCGAGCTGCTGCAGCAGGCCGGCTACCGGACGGGGATCTTCGGCAAGTGGCACCTCGGCGACTGCTACCCGATGCGGCCCAACGACCAGGGCTTCGACGAGGCGCTGGTGCACCGCGGCGGCGGCCTCGCGCAGCCATCCGAGCCGCCCGAGAACAAAGAGCGCTACACCGACCCGCTGCTGGTCCACAACGGCGAGGTCGTCGCGACCGAGGGCTACTGCACCGACGTCTACTTCGACGCCGCGCTGCGCCACATCGACGGCGCGATTGGAGCCAAGCGGCCGTTCTTCACCTACATCGCGACCAACGCGCCGCACGGCCCGTTCGGCGACGTGCCCGAGGCGCTGCTGGAGAAGTACCGCAGCAAGGACCTCGCGCGCGTCGCGACCGGCGACAAGCCGTCTCTCGACCGCATCGCGCGCATCTACGCGATGGTCGAGAACATCGACCACAACTTCGGCCGCCTGCTCGACCACCTGCAGAAGCGCGGCGTCGCCGACGACACCGTGGTGCTCTTCTTGTGCGACAACGGGCCGATCGCAGGCCGCTACGTGCAGGGCCTGCGCGGCTCGAAGAGCTCGGTGCACGAGGGCGGGATCCGATCGCCGCTCTGGGTGCGCTGGCCCGGCGTGCTCGACCCACAGCGGCGGATCGACCGGATCGCCGCACACATCGACCTGCTGCCGACGATCTGTGAGTTCGCCGGCGTCGACCTGCCGGACGGCCGCGCCGTCGACGGCCGGAGCCTCGTGCCGCTGCTGATGGGCCACCGGATCGCGTGGCCCGACCGACACCTGGTGCTGCAGACGCACAGGGGCGCCGTGCCGCAGCCGGGCCACCACTTCGCGCTGGTCGAGCAGCGCTACAAGCTGCTGCGCCATTCGGGCTTCGGCAGGACACGAATGCCCGAAGGCACACCGCTGCAGCTCTTCGACCTCGTCGCCGATCCCTCCGAGCGCGTCGACCTCGCGGCGGTGCACCCCGACGTCGTGCGGCGCATGCAGCAGGCGTACCTGGACTGGTTCGACGACGTGTCCACCACGCGGCCCGACAACTTCGCCACGCCGCGCATCCACGTCGGCGCGCCACAGGAGCCGATCACGACGCTGACGCGCCAGGACTGGCTCGCGCAGCGGGGCGCAGGCTGGGGCAAGCATGGAAGGTGGCTCCTCCACCTCGACCGCGCGCGCAAGGTCGACGTGACGGTGCTCTTCGACCAAGAACGGGTCGTCGAGATCACCACGATCCGCGCCGGCGGCGCGCCGTTCGTCGAGCGCATGGTGATCGAGGACGACCGCGTCACCTACGAGGGCGTGCCGTTCGCAGCGGG
>JBERSB010000604.1:0-4714 GCA_041236755.1 Luminiphilus sp.
GCCGCGAGCCACGCCCCGCACGACTGGGTCCGAGACGGCTTCGCTGCGACCGCGCTCGACGACGAGGTGCCGATCCCGGGCCTGACGGTGCAGCAGCTGGTCTCGCAGGAGGACGTGACGGCGCGCGTCGAACAAGGCGTCGAGGCGGCAGGCGACGACGGTGCAGCCGCGCGACGTGACGCGAACATCGCGGCGATCGAAGCCGCCGCCGACGCGGCGCATCCGGGCCACATGCACGAGGTCGTCGCGCTCTACCACGGCGCCGTGCACCAGCTCTACCGCTACCGGGTCTGGGACGACCTGCGGCTGGTGGTCGCGCCGCACCTGCAAACGGCGCACTACGGCGGCGACCCGGACAACTTCACCTATCCGCGCTGGAGCATCGACTTCTCGTTCGTGCGCGCCTACGTCGACGGCGCGCCCGCCGACACCTCGTCGCACTACTTCCGCTGGCGGCAGGAGGGTGCCAGGGACGGCGACCTCGTCTTCGTGCCCGGCAACCCCGGCAACACCAACCGGCAGCTGACCATGCAGCAGCTCGAGCTGCAGCGCGACCTCGAGTACCCGATGGTCGTCGAGCAATTCGCCAACAGCATCGAGATCCTCGCGCCGTACAAGGACCGCGCGCCCGGCCTGCTGACCACGCTGCTCAGCTGGCAGAACAGCTACAAGGCGCTGCGCGGCATGCTCGACGGCCTGCGCGACGGCGCGCTGATGGCGAAGAAGCGACGCAACGAGCTGCACTTCCGCGGCGCAGTCTCGGAGGACCCGACGCTCGGCGCGCGCTACGGCGACCTCTGGCGCGAGATCAACGCGCTCGTGCAGCAGCAGAAAGACCTGCTGCCCAAAGCGATGTTCCACCAGCCGGGATTCTCGAGCGTCCTGCAGCGCGGCCTGCTCGTGGCAGAGGCGCTCGACCAGGACACCCCACGCGCGCGTCGAGACGAAGCCAGCGCTAAGGCGCTTTCGTTCCAGGGTGGCAGCAGCCCGATCACGCGCGCGCTGCTGGTAGACCAGTTCGAGCGCGCCGAGCGGTGGCGGCCGAAGGACGACGCGTTCCTGCAGGTCGTCGCCGGCGAGCACCGCGCCGCAGAGACCGACTGGAGCGCAGCCCTCGACGACCTGCGGCGGAGCGCGCTGAGCCGCGACGCGTTCGTGCGCGAGCTGCTCGACGGCCCGGACGGAGCGGCGATGTGGGCCGCGAGCGACGACCCCGGCGTCCGCGCTGCGCGCGCGCTGCGGCCGCTGATACAAGCGGCCGAGCGCGACCAGGAGCGCCTCGACCAGGGCCTCGCCGAGCAAGGCGCTCGCCTGGGCCGCGCGCTGTTCGAGGTCTACGGCCGCAACATCAGCCCCGACGCGACCATGACGCTGCGGTTCTCCGACGGCCGCGTCTCCGGCTACGACTACAACGGGACGGTGGCGCCGTGGGCGACGACCTTCTACGGCCTCTACGGCCGCGGTGAGGCCTTCGGCAACGCATACCCGTTCGACATCCCCCAGCCGTGGATCGACAGCCGGGCCTCGATCGACCTGTCCGCGCGCGTCTGCTTCGCGAGCACCAACGACATCGTCGGCGGCAACTCCGGCTCGTGCGTCGTCGACAAGGACCTGCAGGTCGTCGGGCTCGTCTTCGACGGCAACATCGAATCGCTGGCCAACGACTTCTACTACGCGCAGGACGTGCCGCGCGCCGTCAGCGTGCACACCGACGCGATCGTGCAGGCGCTGCAGCACGTCTACAGCATGGCGCGCGTCGTCGAGGAGCTGCGCGCGGGCGCGAGCAGGCCGAAGTAGTCGGCCTCAGAGGATGTCGAGCACGCCCGTCGACCCGTTGGTCAACGTGTCGATCCCGGTCGCGTAGTTCACGTCGACGCTGAGCGGCACGTTCCAGGGCAGCAGGTCCTTGTCGCCGACGCCGCCGAGCGCGGCCGCCGCGAACGCGCGGCCGAGCTTGGTCAGGCCGCGGTCCTGCGTGAGCTCGATCAGGCGGTCGATCGCGCGGCGGTCCCCGCCGCGCGCGACCGCCGAGGCCACCGACGCGAGCACGGCGACGCTCTCGCTCTCTTCGAGGAGCGCGAGCAGCGGCTCGCTCGCGCTGCGGTCGCCGATCGCGCCGAGGCCGACCGCGCACTGCTGCATCAGAAACGGCCGCCGCGCCGAGCGCTGCATGATCTCGCTCAGGGTCGAGGCTGCCTTGGCGTCGCGCAGCAGGCCGAGCCCGACCGCGAGGTAGCCCGCGGTCCGGGCGTCGCCTTCGTACTTGCGCAACAGCGCGACGAGCGTGGGCGCCGCGTCGCCGACGCCCGTGAGCCCGACGGCGATCGCCAGCGCCGATCGCAGCTCGTCGGTCGACGCGTCTTTCAGGTCCTCGAGCAGCAGGTCGCCGACCACGACGTCCGGCCGCCCCACAGCCGCCGCCTGCTGCGCCTGCAGGCCGAGCGCGATCGCCGTCCAGGGCAAGGTGTCGGCGCTCGCGCGCGCGTGGGCGCGCGCCACCCACTCGCGGTTCGCTGCGCCGCCGATGCGGCCCAACGAGATCAGCGCGAGGTGCCGCGATGCGCGGTCCTTGCCCTTTGCAAAGCACGTCTGGAGCGCCTCGCTGAACGACGCGTCGCTCGGATCGACCTCGGCGGGCACGGCGAGCATGCCGAGCGCGATCGCGCACGACTGCAGGATCGGCTGCCCGCGCCGCTTGCGCGCCGTCAGCGTCCGGGCGAAGCGCTCCTTGACCCTTCGGTGCAGCGTCGACGTGCCGCGACCCAGCAGGCGCGCGACCGCGATGGGCGCGTGCGCCTGCAGCGCTTCGGCGGTCGGCCCGCGGTCGCGCTCGAACCACGCCAGGAGGTCGTCGGCGGCGCGCCACGCCAAGCGCTTGTCCGAAGAGCGGCCGGGGTCGCTGCGCAGCACGCCGATGGCGCCGACGACCGCCGCCTGCAGGTCGCGGTCGTCGGCGTCCTCGTCCAGCAGGCAGCTCCACAGCGCGTCGTAGACCTGCTGCGAGAGCTCACGACGCCCGAGCCGGCGCGCCAGCAGGCCGAGTCCGTAGGCCGCATACGCGCGGGTGCGCGTGCGGACCTTGGCGCGGTCGACGAGCTTGCGGCCAAGAGGCGTGTCGAGCAGCAGGCCCGCGAGCGCGTTGAACGCGCTCGCGCGGCCGGCGATGCCGAGCGACAGCACCGCCGTCTCGCGCACCTCCTGGTTGTCGCGCCGGAGCCTGGTCTGCAGCAGCGCGTCGAGGTCGAGGCCGACACCGTCCTTGAGCGCTCCGTCGCGGCCGATCTTGCCCAGCGCGACCAGGCACGCGCTCTGCACGTCGCGGTTGCCGTCGCGGTCGATGAGCGCCGCGAGCGCCGGGACGATGCGCTCGACGCGATCGGCCTCGGTCAGCTGCAGCACGTCGACGGTCGGCGCAGCAGATCGCGGCCCCAGGTAGAAGTCGTCCGATCCCGTGACCGGACCGCCGGGGCCACGGTCCTTCGCCAAGAGGAAGGGCTCCTTGTTGAACTCCCACCACGTCTGCCACGTGAAGGCGTTGGTCGCGACGTCACGCGAACCCGTGTTGGGGCGCGGCGCCGAAGGCCCCGAGGAGATCCCTGGCACGACCACCGGCAGCCCCGCGCCCGGACCGCGGTACTGGCCGCCGTGCGCATGCGCCAAAGACGCGAGCGAGATCACGAGCAGCGGCGACAGCTTGGATGCGTGCATGACGGTCGACACAATCTACCGGGCGCACGGGCCGGGGTAACCCGCGCGCGGCGGACCTCGTCTGCTCAGAATGTCAGCCGCACGGGCGGCGACCGCTCGATGACGGCGCCGCCGTCCGCGGTGGCGACACACACGCGCGCGAGCGCGACCCGACCGCTCAGCGCCGGCAGCAGCGGCCAACGGAGCTCCAGCCGCACCGCGCCGTCCGCGTCGACTTCGCTGACGGTGCGCGCCCCCAGCGAGCCCCGCCAATCGCCCCAGGCCACCACAGGCGCCGCGAGCGGCTGGCGGAGCCACGGCTCGAAGCCACCCGGCGAGCGCGGGATCCAGGCGTGCGGACGGTCCAGGGACAGCTCCAGCACAGCGAGGCTCCCCGGCGGCGTCGGCGTCCACGCGTGCAGCGTCGCCGCGCGCGCGGTCTGCACGACCGCGGCGCTGGCCAGCGGCTCGCGCGGCGGACCAGCCGCGAGGTCCTGGAGCGCAGGGCGCGGGCCCCGCCACGCGACGCCGCAGGCGCCCTCGCTGATCGCACCGTCGAAGCAGCGGACCAGCGGCGCGTCGTCGAGCAGACCCTCGAGACGGAACCCGTCGATCTGCAGCGCGACTTCGGCGCGCTCTGCACCGTCGGGCAGCGGCGCGCGTCGGAGCACCAGCCGATCGCCGGCGAGCACGCGTTCGAGGCGCGCCTCGGCCTCGCCCCAGTCGAGCACGAACGCGTAGCAGCTGCCGTCGCCGTTCGCCCGGGCGAGCAGCGCGAACGCGTCGGTGCGCGCGCCGCGCTGGGCCGTCACCGACAGCCGACGGTCCCGCGCCGTCGCGGCAGCGCCGACGCCCAACTGCATGCGCCACGCCGATCCGAGCGCGCAGCTCTGGGGTTCGTCTGCGAGCGCCAGCGGCGCACCCCGATCGGGCTCGCCGCGCGCCACGCCGAGCACGACGGCGCTGCCGACGGGCGCAGCGAGGCGCAGCGATCCGGGCTTGCCCGAGGCCGTCGCCGCGAAGTGCA
>JBERSB010000605.1:0-2825 GCA_041236755.1 Luminiphilus sp.
CGGCACCAGGAAGGTGCCGAGCGCCAGGAGGTGGCGCCGGCTCAGGCGCGTGGAGGGTCGGGTCATCGGGCGGGCGTGCGTGCCCGCCACAGCGTAACCGGGCCGCGACGGGCGCGGAAGCCGCGCCGCGCCCTGCTCGCAGCAGGCCCGCGCCCTGCTCACAGCAGGCCCGCGCCCTGCTGCTAGAACAGCAGGATCGACTTGCCGTCCGTCGTCGACAGCGGCAGCCCCGGCACGATCGGCGCGCAGGTCGTCGTCGGGTCAAACAGGTCGAGGCCCTGGACGTTGACGGTGACGCCGGACAGCGCGGCGACGTTCGGGACGCTGAACGTCACGTCTGCCTGGCCCACGAGGAATCCCGCGTCGTAGAGCAGCGTGCAGCCGCAGCCGCCCAGCGGCAGCCCCAGCGTCGCGAAGCTGAAGTTGGTGAACGCGAAGCCGCCGGCGTTGCTGACGCGCGTCTCCACGGTAGTGCCGACGAGGCCGGTGGTGGTGACGTCGAGGCGCGCCGTGCCGCAGCTCGCGGGCGTCGTCTGGATCGGCGTGCCGACCACGCGCACGCCGCGGAAGTCGCTGTTGGCGGGCTCCTGGGCTACGAGCTGGGGCACCGAGCCCGAGCCGGTGTCGACGACCTTGTAGAGGCTGTTGACGTTGCCGTTGGCGTCGGTGAACCAGATCTCCGGGACGCCGGCGCGCACGATGCCGGTCACGCCGACCGCGCAGTTGCCGACGCCGGTGGTGATCACGTACTGCCGCGTCCAGGTGCCGCCGCTCTCGGTCCACTTCTGGATGCCGCAGAACTGGCCGCCGGCGAAGCCGGAGTCGTCGGCGACGTAGAGCGTCTGGTCGTCGGCGAACCAGAAGTCGTGCGGCGCGCCGTCGCTGATCGACTGGGTGAGCGGGAAGCCGTTGAGCACCGTCGCGGCGCCGACGAGCGACGTCGGCAGCCCTGCGCCGACCTGCAGCACGCCCTGCGCCGACGCGCTGGTCGAGGCCGCGGTCATGTAGAGCTGGCCCTTGAAGATGCCGATCCAGCGGCCGTTCGACGGGCCCGACACGATGTCTATGGACGTGGTCGCGCCGACGGTCGACGCGTAGCGGACCGAGCCGCCGCTGCCGCCGTTGCCCGAGACCCAGAACTGCTGGCCGTCGAGGCTGGTCGCGCCGCGGAAGGTGCCGCCGTCGCACGCGTCGATCAGCTGCGTCGAGGTGTCGATGATGCCGGTGAGCGTGTCGACCGTGCAGACGACGCGAGAGACCAGCGTGGACGACGCGCTGCCCGGGCTGGCGCCGCCGACGGGGCTGTCGTAGCCGGCGAGGACGAGGTAGCGGTTGTCCGCCGAGACGTTGAGGCAGCCTTCGGTGTAGGAGAAGCCGCTCTGCGTGAACGACGGCGTCGTCACGGGCGGGTTGCTGGCGCTGTTGGGGATCTCGATCGAGTTGACCAGCGCGTTGGAGTTCGGGTCGAAGACGTCGAGGAAGACCGGCTGCGCGTCCGCGCTCAGCTGGATGCCGTTCGGGTCGCCGACGCGCAGCACGACGACGCTGCCGGTGGGGATGAACTGTGCGGACGCGGTCGCGACGAAGAGGGCGCCGACGAGCAGATACGGGAGCGAGGATCGGATCATGGGTTCGTGGTGGACGAGCGTAGGGGGGGGCAGTGGCACGGGATCTTCGCGGCTGGGGTGCAGCGTCCGCGAGCGCCCGGTGAAGATTCGTGGGCTCTTGCGGCCCGCCGTCTCAGCGCGGCGCGCGCTGCAGCACGACCTCGCGCACCCTGGCGCCGTCGCGCGGGGCCCGCAGCGTCACCTGCGTCGGGCCGGCGGCCCCCTCGGGCCGCGCGGCGACCGTCGCGTCGGCCGACCCGTCGGGCACGCAGCGGGCCCGCCACGTCCCCGCCGGCAGCGGCAGCGTGACCGTCGCGTCCTGCTCTCTCGGCAGCACCAGGTCGAGGCCGCCGTCGGGCCCGGGCGCTGCGACGAAGCGGCGCTGCTCGTAGAAGCTCGCGGCGGCCTCGAAGTTGCGCACCGTGGCGCCGTCGACCGCCGGGTCGCCGGTCGGCGGTTGGTGCCGGCGGATGACGGGGCCCGGCAGCGCGAACGCGCCGAACAGGTAGCCGGGCACGGTCACGCGCTCCCCGTCGCGAACCACGCCGGCGCGGCCGTCGACGCGGACCCACAGCGGCGCGAGGTGCGGCTCGGTGCCGCCGGAGACCAGCTCGGGCGCGCCGAGGTCGAGCAGCGCCAGCCGGTAGCCTCCGAGGAAGCGCGGGTCGTCCTCGAACTCGCAGCCGCTGACGAACACCGGCAGCGGCAGTCCGGGCGGCTTGCTGAACAGCATCAGGTCCGGCCGCTGCGTCATCACGTAGGCGCCGTTGCCGCGCAGGTGGCCAGGCGGCTTCGGCGTGCCGGGCTTCGTCGTCGCGAGCCACGCGGGGAACGGTGTCGTCGCGATCGTGCGGTCGCAGAGCCCCAGCATGTCCAGCGCGGGCAGCCGGCTGTAGTAGGGCAGCGCGCCCGCGGCGTCGACGGCGATGCGCGGCGCGCGCCCGGAGAACGCGCCGCGCAGCGCTTCGCCGAGCACCTTGCCGTGCCACTCCCACGTCTCGCCGCGGGCCTCTGCGCTGCGCGGGTTGCCGCGCGCATCGGCGGCGTCGATCCAGGCGCCCACGACGCCGAGCACCGCGGCGAAGCCCACGCGCAGCGCCGCGCGCGGGATCGCCAGGAGCCCGAGCGTGGCCAGCAGCGCCATCGGCGCGAGCGCGCCGTGCAGCAGCCGCAGGCCGGGGAAGTGGTCGCCGCCGATCGCGCAGAGGTAGCCGAGCC
>JBERSB010000606.1:0-7020 GCA_041236755.1 Luminiphilus sp.
AGGTCACGGTGACGATCCCGGCCTCGCCTGCATTCTTCGTCGGCGGAACCCCGCAGCTCAGCATCTTCCAGCGCGACGAGCCCGGCGCGCCGTGGCGCGCGCTCGGCGCCGCGTCCGTCAACGCTGCGACGCAGACCTGCACCGTATCGACCAGTCGCCTCGGCGAAATGGTGGCCTGGGAAGGCAACCTGCACCGGCTGTTCACGCAGCCGCACGGCCTCATCGACCCGGCCGGCATGACGCGGACCGAGTTCGTCGCCGGCGTCGAGGTGATCGTCGCCAACGGCACCGTCACCAAGCAGGTCGGCCAGGGCAGCCTCAACTCGTTCTGGAGTTCGCCCGCTGCCGACAACGTGATCATCGTGCACGGCGCGTTCGGCTCGGCGCTCGACTTCCTCGGCCAGGAAGACCTCGTCGAGAACCTGCGCCAGTCCTACGACAACGTCGTCCTCTACTCCTATCCGTCTGCGCGCGGTACGGCCTACGCGGCCAACCAGCTCTACGACCTGATCGCCGCGAATCGACGTCCAGGCTTCGGGTGCCGCATCATCGGCCACAGCCTCGGCGCGCTCATCGGCCGCTACCTCGTGGAGCGCTCGCACCTGGACACCGAACGCATGGGCTACACGCCGGACGACCCGCAGTTCGACGGCGTCGTCGACTGCCTGGTGATGATGGCGCCGCCCAACGCCGGCGCTGCGAGCGCCGTCGCCCCGCTCGCGTTCCTCCAGTCGCTGGTGGCGCCGCAGGAGCAGCCTCTGCTGCAAGTGGTTTCCGACCTCGACGAGTCGCCGAGCTCGCTGCCGCTGGAGATGAACGCCGGCTACGTCGACAACGCCTCGATGTACCACATCGTCTACGGCGATCTGGGTAGCGGCACCGACGGCGTCGTCTCGGTCGCGAGCGCGCTGGCGCTGCCGCTGGGCTTCCAGGAGCAGCACGCGATGTTCGTCGCGCAGCACGACGACCTGCACCGCAAGGCGACGTCGCTCGGTGTCGGCGCGTGGATCCGCGCTGTGCTGCTGGGTCCGTGACCTCTTGGCCGCGCGCGCTGCTGTTGGTCGGCATCGCCGTGGCTCTTGCCCTGGTGTCGCTGTGGTCGGGTGACGAGCCGCCAGCGCCTGCGCACGTGGCTCAGCCTGTCGAGGTCGCCACCGAGACGGCGCCGGCGGTGGCCGCGGGAGCCTCGGCTCCCGCCGGGCGCGACGACGAGGCGGACGGCGCACGTGTGGCGGCGTCAACGCCCGCTCATGTGTCACGATCGCTGACGGTGACGGTGCAGGGCGAGGTGCCGACCACGCCTGACGGACTTCAAGTCGCGTTGCTGTTCGGTGAGCGCTACGAGTCCGAGCTGCGGCTCCGCGTCGGCCGCAAGGGCACGGCCACCTGGACCAGCGGCGACGGCGTCGCATGGCCCGCGGCTGTGGACTTCGCGTTCCCGTCACGTGGGGACAGCTTCGTCAGCGTCGGTGAAGCGCCGCGAGCCGTGCTGACGGCGCCGCCGACGTGCGTACTGAACCTGGAAGTGGTCGAGGCCGACGGGCTGCCGTCGACGGAACCCATGACGGCGTCCGTGCGCGTTCCGGGCGCGCGCCCGCCTGCGGACCGCACGCACGAGCTGGCGGGGGTCGACGGCCGCGCCGTGATCCTTGCCGAGGCGACGGGTGCGCTCATGGAGGTCGAGGTGCGCACGTCGTCGGGGCGCTCCGTCCAGCGCTCGTTCTCTGCGGCCCGCGAGAACGGGGAAGAGGTCGAGTGCAAAGTTGCGCTCCCGGGCCAGCATGGCTTGCCGCTGCGGGTCACCGATCTGCCGCCGGGCGACGAGCCGTGGCGGGTGGACCTCTACGCCAGCGCCGAGACTGGTCCCGTGCGCGCGCCTCGCGCCGGCGCCGGGCACCTCGCGTTCCTTGAAGGGCAGCGCATCGGCAACGACGCGCTCGTGATCGCCACGCGGGGCGCGGAGCGTCGCTGGGGGCGCGTGCGCGGCGGCGTCGCGGCGACGGCGGCCGAAGTCGAGGTGGCGCAGGGCCGCGTGGTCGACGCTGAGGGCAGCGGCGTCGAGGGGGTCCGCGTCGGGCTCTTCCGTAGCCTCGGGGCCAAAGCGCTCGGGGGGCGGCTGCACGAGGTGCGCACCGACGCTGACGGCTCGTTCCGCCTCACGGGGCCGTCACCCGACGACGTCTCGCTCGCGCTGCGCGTCGAGGCGACGGCTGAGGTCATCGCGCTGCCGCAGCGGCAGCCGTTGCTGTTGCGCGCAACGCGCTGAGCGGGTCGACGCGACCGGTTGGAACCGCCGGGTCCCAGCGCGATGATCGTACGACCTCTCTGTCTCGCACGTGCAGCTCTCTCTCGAACAACGCCTGCTCCGGTTCCTCGCGCGCGAAGAGCGCGACGAGCGGCGCGCCGACCGCGAGCTGCGGGCGCAGCCGACCGAGCTGCGCGTGCTCGAGGGCGCGTGCATCGAGGGCGCGCGCTTCTTGCGTGAAGAGGGCGAGGGCTTCGTGTTCCACGTCGAGGACAACGCGTCCAAGTTCCGGCCCGGCGATCCGCTGGTGGTGGGGGACGGCCTCGACCTCGAGGGCGCGCTGCCCCTGTCCTACCGCAGCTACGACGCCAACACCGGCGAGCTGACCTGCGGGCTCGATCCGTTCCTCAGGGGCGTCGAGCCCGAGTTCGAGGCGGGCGGGGACTACGTGCTCGACCGACGCCCGCTCGACCTCCGCGGGCGGCTGCGGGACGCGGTGCGCGCGACGTTCCAGAACAAGCTGCTGGCCGACGTGCTGATGGGTGCGCACGTGCGGCGCGTCGACGATGCGCGCGCAGCGCGCGCGCAGCAGGCGCTCGCGGGCACGGAGCTCAACGAGGGCCAGGTGATCGCGGGCGCGGACGCCATCGGCACCGAGAGCCTCGCGCTGGTGCAGGGGCCGCCCGGTACGGGCAAGACGAGGCTCCTGTCCGCCGTCGTCGACGCGCTCTGTCAGAAGACCTGCCGGATCGTGCTCTGTGCCTTCACCAACAAGGCGGTCGACAACGCGCTGCTGGCGATCCGCCGCGCCGCGCCGGAGCTCCCGCTCTACAAGCTCAAGTCGTCGTCGAGCGACGGCAGGCAGCAGCTGCTCGCGGCCGGCGTGCACCTCGTCGACGCGCGGCGGTCGCGGTTCCCCGACCGCGGCTGCGTCGTCGCGGGGACGTGCTTCCAGCTCGCCAAGCTCCACGAGCGCGAGCGCTTCCACTACGCGGTGTTCGACGAGGCGGGGCAGCTGCCCATCCCGCACGCGCTGCCGGGCATGCTGCGTGCGCACCGCTGGCTGTTCTTCGGCGACCACCGCCAGCTGCCGCCGGTGGTGACGACCGCGGACGCCGACCGCGGCGCCGCGAGCTCGATCTTCGAGCACCTGCACGAGCACTACGGCGCGTCGCTGCTCGACGTGACCTACCGGATGAACGCGGTCGTCTGCAAGGTCGTCAGCGACACGTTCTACGACGGCCAGCTGCGCTCGGCGCCGGGCGTCGCCGAGCGGCAGATGCCGTTTGTTGCGGGCGGTCGCCTCGACGAGGTGCTGGACCCTGCGTCCCCGGTCGTCTGGCTGCGTCTCGACCACCGCCAGCCCGGCCAGCGCTCCAGCGAAGAGGCCAACGCGGTCGCCGACGTCGTCGAGGACCTCGTGCGTCGGCACGGGGTCGCGCCGGAGCAGATCGCGGTGATCGCGCCGTTCCGCGCGCAGGTCCGCTTGATGCGCTCGACCATCGAGCGCAAGGCGCTCAGCGGCGCGGACGGCCTCACGGTGGACACCGTCGAGCGCATCCAGGGGCAGGAGCGCGAGGTCGTGATCGTGTCGCTGGCCGCCGGCGACCCGGCGGAGAGCAAGCAGCGCGGCGCCTTCCACCTGTCGCTCAACCGCTTGAACGTCGCGCTCTCGCGCGCGCGCACCAAGGCCGTGCTGGTAGGCAGCCGTCACGCGTTCGCGGCGCTGCCGTCGGATCCCGAAGGTCTGAGGATGGCCTCGCGCTGCAAGGAGCTGCGCGACCGGATGCCGTGCGTCGACCTGACGAAGCTCTACGTCGTCGCGGGCGCCCAGTGACCGCCGCGTCGCTCGCCTGATCAGAGCGCGCCGGCTGCGAGGTAGCCCGCGTAGAGCAGGACGCCGAGCACGAGACCGAGCGCGACCAGCTTGGCGGCATGCCGGAGCGGGCGGCTCGTCACGCCTGCTCCAGGATGCTGCAGAACTCCTCTTCGGTGTGGATGCGCAGCCCCAGCTTCTCTGCCTTCGCGAGCTTGCTGCCGGCGTCGGCGCCCGCGACGACGTCGGTGACCTTCTTGCTGACGCCGGTGGCGGCCTTGGCGCCGAGCGCCTCGACCTTCTCCTTGGCTTCGTCGCGGGACATCGTCGACAGCCCGCCGGTGAACACGAACACGCGGCCGGCCAACGCGCCGCCCTCGACGCGCTGCGCCGCCTGGGGCTCGACGCCCGCTGCCTGGAGCGCTGCGAGCGTCTGCTGGTTCTTGGGGAGCGCGAAGAACTCGATCACGGCCTTGGCGACCTCGTCGCCGACGCCGTCGACGGCGAGCAGCTCGGCGTTGTTGGCCTCGCGCAGCCGCGCGAGCGTGCCGAAGTGTCCGGCCAGGTCCTTGGCCGTGGTCTCACCGACGTGGCGGATGCCGATGCCGTTCAGGAAGCGCGCCAGCGGCGGCTGGCGCCGGGCGTCGATCTGCGCGAGCAGGTTCTTGGTGCTGCGTTCACCCCAACGATCGAGCTCGAGCAGCTGCTCCTTCTTGTCCGCGAGCGCGAACACGTCCTCGACCGAGGTCACGAGCTCCGCATCGACGAGCTGCTCGACCTGCTTGGGCCCGAGCCCTTCGATGTCGAAGGCGCGCCGGCTGGCGAGGTGCACGATGCGGCCGACGAGCTGCGCTGCGCAGTCGATGTTGTCGCAGTAGAGGAACTTGCCCTCGGGCTGCAGCGGGTTGGCGCAGACGGGGCACGACGCGGGCGGCTTTGCGGGCTCGGACGCGGCGTCGCGCTCGTCGACGAAGACCCGCACCACCTCGGGGATGACGTCCCCGGCGCGCTGGATCTCGACCACGTCGCCTTCGCGGATGTCCCGCTCGGCGAGCAGCGCCCAGTTGTGCAGCGACGCGTTGCGCACGGTGACGCCCGCGAGCTCGGTCGGCGCGAGGTGGGCGACCGGCGTGACCGCGCCTGTGCGGCCGACCTGCGCGCCGATCTTCTCGACCTTCGAGCGGGCGAGCCGCGGCGCGAACTTGTAGGCGAGCGCCCAACGCGGCGTCCTCGACGTTCGGCCGAGGCGCAGCTGGAGCTCGACCGCGTCGACCTTGGCGACCGCGCCGTCCATCTCGTAGGGGAGCTCGTCGCGGCGGGCCTCAAGGTTGTCGTGGTAGGCGTGGATCTCGGCGAGGTCTGCTGCGGGCGCGGCGGGCTCGGCGACGGTGAATCCCCACGCCGACAGCTGCGCGCGCAGCGCGGTCTGGGTCGCCAGCTCGAACCCCTCGAGGCGACCCACCGCGAACGCCAGGAAGTCCAGCGGCCGACGCTTGACGACCCGCGGATCCATGAGCTTCAGCGTCCCGGCGACCGTGTTGCGGGCGTTGCGGAAGGTGCCCTCGCTGCTCGTCTCCTCGCGCTGCTGCAGCGCCGCGAAGCCCCGCTTGGACATGATGACCTCGCCCCGGACTTCGACGCGCGACGGGAACGGACCGTCACCCGCGAGCCGCTGCGGCAGGTTGCGGATCGTGAGCAGGTTACGCGTCAGATCCTCGCCGACCTGGCCGTCGCCGCGCGACAGGCCACGCACGAGCACGCCGTGCTCGTAGAGCAGGTTCGCGCTGACGCCGTCGAGCTTCGGTTCGCACATCCAGCCGAGCGGCGCCTCGTCGTCCAGCTCCAGCAGCTTCCTCGCGCGCGCGACGAAGGCGTCCACGTCGTCGGGCTGCATCAGCGACTCGAGGCTGCCCATCTGCTCGAGGTGCTCGTGCGTCGCGAAGGCGCCGCCCTTGTCGAGCGGCGCGCCGACCGTCTGCGTCGGCGAGTCGTCGGTGACGAGGTCAGGGTTGGCGCTCTCGAGCTCGCGCAGCCGGACGAACAGCGCGTCGTACTGCGCGTCCGTGAGGTCGCTCTGACCGTCGTTGTAGTACTGGTCGTCCGCGCGGCGGATGCGCTCGCGCAGCTCCGCGATCTCTGCGTTCACAGTCACCGGGCAACGTCCTAGTGCCCGGAAAACAGCCGGTCAAGCAGGTCCGGCCGTTACAGCTGCGATTCGAACGCGAGCTCGGTCGGGCTGAGGCGGATGCGTCCGTCCGTGGCCGGGATCTCCTGATCGACGAACTCGTAGGTCGCCTGGCCGCTCTCGCACGCGCGGCGGTAGCGACGGCGCACCTGCTCCTCGAGCGCGTCCATGATCTGGCCGTTGCTCGCGAGCCCCTCCTGCACCAGCAGCTCGCCGAGCTCTGGGCTGCCGTCGTAGGCCGCGGCCTCGATCAGCTCGATGAGCCGGACGGTGTCCCGGCACTGGGACTGGGCGAGGATGTCGCCGAGGCGGTCGCCCATGTCGCGGTTGCTGCTGTCGCACACCTGCACGAGCCCTTCGGAGAACCCGAACGTCAGCGTCTCGCCCGGGAGCTGGACCGTCAGTAAGCCGCGCTTCTTCGCGTTCTCGAGGAACTGGAAGACCGAGGCGATCGGCATGCTGATGTTGTTGCCGCACAGGCTGACCTCGTCCTGCCGGTCCGCGGGTACGTCGGCTGCGCGGATCGGGCCGGGTGCCGGTGCCGGCTTGGGCGGCTCCGGCTTGGGCGCGGGGGCGGCAGGCTTGGGGAGCGGCGGTGCGTTGCGCTGGAGCTTGCTCGCGAGGCTTGACTCGGCGTCGTTCTTCTGCGGCTCCTCTTGCTGCTCTGCCACCGCAGGTTGTCCGTCACGCAACTCGATCGTCGCCCGGATGAGCGCGGCGACGCGGAGCATGCCGGACTCGATGGCTTCGAGGTTCTCGATGCTCTTCTCGATG
>JBERSB010000607.1:0-2012 GCA_041236755.1 Luminiphilus sp.
GGATCCCGTCGAGCTCGACGAAGCGGTCGCCGTGCCGCAGCAGCGCGGGCGCCTGCGCCACTCCAGGCCGCCAGCGCAGCAGCACGTCGTCTCGCGCCGCGGGCAAGCGCGCCTGCGCGCGGCGCGCCTGCCAGACCGACGATCCACCGAAGCGCTGCTCCTGCGCGTAGTAGTCCGCGCTCGTCGCCACGTGGAGGTCACAGAGCTCGTGTTCCCAGCAGGCATGCGCTCGGCTCAGCCTCCCGGTCCACTCGGGCTCTGCCACCGCCGTCGCGATCGCCGTTGCGGCGTGCTCGGCGGCCGCGACGGCCTTCTCGGCACCCTGGCTCGCGAGCGGATCAATGGTACCGGCCGCATCGCCCACCACGAACACGCCGTCGACCGCCGGCCGCAGCCTCGCCGAGGCGTCGTTGGCACGCACCACGCGCGCCTCCATCAGCCTGCCCGCAGGCCCGCTCGCACCTGCGAGCAGCGCCGCTGCGCGCGATGCGAACGCACCGGGCGCTGCGTCGAGCATCACCGCTGCGCTGGCCGGGCCGTCGGCGGGCGCGTGGCTCCCTGACCAGCCGTGCTCGGTCGCTTCGACGACCGCCGTCAGCCGGTCGCCACGATCCGGCGTGCCGGCAAACGTCACGGCGACGGTACGCGGGCCGGCGGGCTCGAACGACGGCAGCCCGGGCACCGTGGCGCGGCGACCGGTCGCGAACGCGACGACCTGCGGGGCGATCCGCTCGTCCCCCACTGCCCACGCGCCGGCTTCGAGACGCCTGGTAGACACGCCTTCCAATACCCGCGCGCCGGCGGCGGCAGCAGCCGCGCGCAGCGCGCGGTCGAACCGGCCGCGCGCGAGCAGCAGCCCGGGCTCGTCCTCGTAGCGCCAGACGAGCTCTGCGCCGCCCCAGATTGCGCCGTGGCGCAGCGGGTCCGCGCCGATGCCGTCGTCGACGAGGTCGAGCAACCCCATGCGCTCCCAGACCGCCCGGGTGCCGCTGAGCACGGTCTCGTAGGGGCCGCTGTTGTGCGCGCGGCCGTCGTCGGCCAGCGTGACCCGCAGCCCACGGCGGCTGAGGAAGAGCGCGAGGCAGCTGCCCGCGACGCCTCCACCTACGATCAGGCAGTCCTGCTCGAGCACGCCCACGCCCGCAGGCTACGTCGTAGCAGGCTAGTTGGCCACGGCCGTCAGCCGCTGGGCCTGCTCGGCCAGCGCCACCTGCAGGCTGGTGAAGCCCGCGTAGTGCACCGTGCGCGCCGGCACGCCCGCGCCCCGCGCCAGCTCGAGCGCGGGCTCGGTCGTCTCGTGCCGGTTCCAGTGCAGCAGCACGAGCATGTCGACGCCCTTCTGGACGCGGTCCTGGATCGTCGCGACGGTCTTCTGCGGCGACGTGTAGTTGGTCTCCAACCACTCGCTCTCGAAGCCCCACTCGGTCGCCAGCTTTTCGAGGCGCGCGTGGTGGCGACGCTGCCGCTCGTTGCCCCCGACGACGAGCACGCGCGGCGTGCGCCCCGTCGTCTGCTGGATCCGGGCGAAGGTGGCCTTGGTCTCGTCGCCGCTGTGCGGCGCGTCGTCCTGCAGCGCGAGCAGGTTCTCGACCGCCTGCAGTTCGTCGGGCGCGAGGTCCGGGTAGACGCAGTGCACCTCGGCGAGCAGCGCGTGCGCCTGCTGCAGCGCCTCGGCGTCCTTACGCGCCTTCAGCGAGCGCGCGACGGCGACCTGCAGCGCGGCGCGGTCGTACTCGCGCCCCTCGGTCTCGTCGTAGACGTGGATCAGCTCGACCTTGATCTCGACGTGGTCGAGCGCCTGGCCGACGAGCTCCTCGTTGAGCAGCAGCTTCTCGAGCTGCTCGAACTTGCCGCGCTGGCCGAGCAGCTCGCGGATCTCGGCGTAGCACGCGCGCGCCTGGTCGCGCTCACCCAGCATGTTGTGCGCCGTCAGCACGACGCCGAGCGCCTCGATGCGCTGGTCGAGGTCGACGGCGACTTCCAGCACGCGCCGCGCGGCGTGCAGCGCGGGC
>JBERSB010000608.1:0-4391 GCA_041236755.1 Luminiphilus sp.
CGACGTCCGCGACGTGGCCCGACACGCGGACCGGCCCGCGCAAGCCCCCGTATGTCGCCGCGGCTGCAGGGTCGCTCGCCACAGCCCGGCTCGGGACGGACCGTCCCGGCACCGCGCACAGCAGCACCGGCAGCGCGACGAGGCCGGCGCGGCGTAGCGGTAGGGAGGTCCGCGCGCACACGCACATCCCGAGTGCGGCCAGCAGCGCTGCTGCCGGCAGGCAGGCGCGTGCCAACACCGCGGTCGGCAGGGCCCACGCCGCCGCCGCCGCGAGCGCTCGATGTGGCGTGGCTGGCACGTCGAACCGTGCTCCTGCGCCGACAACGGTTACATTGAGCCCATGGTCTCGGCCCTCTACCCCGGCAGCTTCGACCCGGTCACGCGCGGGCACCTCGACCTCGTCGAGCGCGCGCTGCCGCTGTTCGACCACCTGACCGTCGCGGTGGCCGTCAACAGCCAGAAGTCTCCGACCTTCACGGTCGAAGAGCGCGTCGAGATGCTGCTCGAGGTGCTGCCGCAGGACGACAAGCTCTCGGTGGTGACCTTCACCGGCCTCGTCGTCGACTACTGCCGCGAACACCGGATCGGCGCGATCCTGCGCGGCGTTCGCACGATCTCCGACTTCGAGGCGGAGTACCAGATGGCGCTGACCAACCGCCACCTCGAGCCGACGGTCGAGAGCGTCTTCGTGATGCCGAGCGCGCAGTACAGCTATGTTTCGTCGTCGCTGATCCGCGAAGTCGTGCGCAACGGCGGCGACGTCAGCAGCTTCCTGCCCGAGTCGGTCGAGCAGCGCTTGCGCGACCGGTTGACCACTTCTTGATCATGACCCTCGAACCCGTCCACACCGACGCCGCGCCCGCGGCGATCGGCCCCTACAGCCAGGCCGTCAAGGTCGGCGACCTGCTGTTCTGCTCCGGCCAGATCCCGCTCGACCCTGCGACCATGGAGATGGTCGGCGACACCGCCGCCGAGCAGTGCGAGCAGGTGATGCAGAACCTCAAGAGCGTGCTCGAGGGCAGCGGTGCCGGGCTCGACCGGGTCGCGCGCACCACGATCTTCCTCGCCAGCATGGCGGACTTCGCGGCCGTCACCGAGGTCTACGCGCGGCACTTCGGGGACCACAAGCCCGCGCGCGCGTGCGTGGCGGTCAAGGAGCTGCCGAAGGCAGCCCTGGTCGAGATCGACTGCATCGCGGCGCTGTGAGGCCGGGCGCGGCGCGCGCGCCCCGGCTCCCCAAGGTCGCGGCGCTGTGCTGCAGCGCGCTCGTGCTGCTGCTGCCGACGCTGCTCGCGCTGCGCGGGATCGGCGCCCCGCCTGCGCCCGGTGAGCTGCAGCGCCTCGAGCGCGTCGTGCGCGGCCAGTCGCCCGGCGAGCGCGTCGACACGGGCGTCTCGCGGCTGTTCCATCGCGCCGGGGTCGCCGCCGACGCGTGGCCGGAGCGCGCAGACGAGCAGCGCGCGCTGCTCGTGCGCGCCCGCCGGTCCCAGATCGCGGCGCTCGCGGCGCTGACGGGGTTGACCTACCTGATGGTCTCGGTCGCCGGCGGCAGGCTGCGCGCGCTGCTCGCGTGCGCTGCGTTCGCCGTGACGCCGCCGGTCTTCGACGCCGGCTACGTGCTGCGCGCGGAGACCGCGGGCGCGCTCTTCGCGACGCTGTCGGTGTTCTTGCTCCAGCTCGCGGCGCGGCCGCGGGCGCGGCGGCGGGGCCGCCGCCCCCGGCGCGCGGCGGTCCTCGCGGGCGGGCTGATGGCGTGCGCTGCCGCGGCGATCGCGATGGCCTGCGAGGCGACGCCGTCGCTGGGGGAGTCGCTGCTCGTGCCGGGCGTGATCCTGCTCCTCGCGGCCGTCCAGCTCGCGCTCCGTAGCCGCCGCCTGCTGGAGCGTCGCGGTCTCGTCGGGGTCCCGGTGCGCGCGATCAACGGGCGCCTGATCCCCTGGACGGCGCTCGGCTTTCTGGCCCCTGCGGTCGCGCTGTGGGTCCAGCAGCGCAGCTACACCGTCGCCGTCGACGCGCTGGAGTTCGCGGCGCCGCAGAGCCCGCTGCTGCCGTCGTCGTGGCCCGGGTTCGTCGCGGCCTGCGGCCTCCTGGCGCTCGGCGCGGTCGCGTGGATCACGCGGCTGGGGGTCCGGTTCGGCCGCGGCGGCAGGATCTCGCCCGACCTCGTGTTGTTCTCGGCGTGCCTCGTGTTCCTGCTGGGCGTGCTCGCCGACGCGGTGCCCCGCGACCCGCTGCCGCTGGCGCCGGCCGCGGCGGTGGTCGTCGGCACGGGTGCGCACGCGCTGCTGGTGCTCGCGCTCGGCGCGCTCCGGCGTCGCCGCAGTTGAGCGCGTCGGTCCAGGAGCCTGGCGCGCGCGGCTGCGCTACTTGTAGGCGCGTTCGACGGCGGCGGTGAGCTGCGCGCGTCCGTCGCTCGTGCCCACGTGCAGGCCCATCCCCGCGATGCGGCCGCGCTTGTCGATCACGTGGATCACCGGGCCCTCGACGAACCAGCGCATGGCGACGTCGTTCTGCGCGCCCTTGCCGTCCCCGACCACCGGGAAGTCGATACCGAGCGCCGCGACGGCCCGCTTGATCTCTTCGGGGTCGCGGTCGAGGCAGACGCCGAGCGCGCGGAGCTCGGGGTGCTGTCGCCGCAGCTCCTTCATCGTCGCGACCAACGTCGGTGTGTCGTAGTCGGCGGCCGTCCAGAACGCGAGCACGACGACCTCGCCGGCTTGCCCCTGCAGGGACCACTCGGCGCCGGCCGTCGTCGCCGCGCTGAAGGCGATCGCGGCGTCGCCGACCTTGAGGCGCGTCGCGCGCAGCCGGTCCTTGGCGACCGAGCCCCAGTAGGTCTCGGGCAGGTCCTTGGCGAGCGCTTCGAGCGCGTCAAAGCCGCTGTTCTCGGGCAGGTCCTCGCGGTCGCGGAGCGCGTCGGCGCGGTGCCACCGCACGAACGCGCGCTGCTCGCCGTCGGCTGCCGAAGCCAGCGCCTGCGCGAAGATCGCCTCGCCGCGCTCGACCTCGCGCAGCACGGTCATCAACAGCCGAGCCATCGCCATCTTGTCGGCGACGGGGGCGTCCTTCTCGACGGCGCCGGCGACGAGGCGGTCGCGCAGTTCGGTGAGCCCGACGTGCTGGGCCATGGTCGCCGCGGTGACCAGGACCATCGCCGGCGCCTCCTGCAGGTCGATCTCGCCGAGCGCGGCCGCGGCGGCCGGGCGCTTGCCGCGGACGAGCTCGAGGTCGGCCAGCATCAGCCGGCCGTTCCAGCGGTCGTCGCCGCGCGCGGTGTCCTTGACGAACGCGCGCAGCTCGTCGACGTGGCGGTCGAGCTGCGCGTCGCGCTGTTCGCGCGTGGGGGAGCCCGCGGCCAGCTGCTGGACCTCCGCGCGGAACCGGCGCTCGAGCTCGGCGAGGGTGCTCTGCGCGGCCAGCGCGCAGCACGAGCAGAACATCACGAGAATGGCAGCGGTCCGGTGCATGGCGGGGAGCATAGCGATTTCCGTGCCGCGACGTTGCGCCGTGCGCTTGCGGCGCGCGGCGGATTTCGTTGCGATGGGGCGGTGATGCTCACTCCCGGGGGCGGCGCGGCGCGGCGGATGCTCAGAGCATCGAGGTGCCTCGCCGGCGATACGCCGGCGTGCGCGCGCGTCTCTGCAGCAGGACGGTGGCCGGCGCGCGCGGCGGTTTCGGTGCTCGCGCTCGTGCTCGCGCCGCGTTCGGCGCAGGGCGCGCCTGTGGCCTCCGATGACGTCGTGGTCCAGCGTGTCGCTGGCGCGACCGCGACCGCGGTCGGCGTGCTGTTCCCGCGCGGCTTCGACGACGATCCGGAAGGGCAGTCCGGCTTGGCCGCGGCGCTGGCGTCGATCAGGCTCGAGCAGGCCCGCCGCGCGTGCGGCCCGCTGCAGGCGAGCGGTGCGCTGGTCGGCGGAGACTTCGCGGTCGTCTTCGGTGTGCTCGGCCCCGACGCGCCAGAGCTCGGCGCTCGGTTCGTCGCGGCGGCGGTCGGCGGCGGCGGCCTCGACGACGACGCGATCGCGCTGTCGATCGCGCGCGCCGCGCTCGCCGCAGACGACGGCGAACACCTGTATCCGGGCGACGTGCTGATGACGCGGGCGCGGCAGCGGCTGGGCGCGGGCTCACCCGCGGCGCGCCCGGCCGCGGGCCGGGCTAAGGAGTGCATGGCGCTGACCGCGGCCGAACTGCGCCGTGAGCTTGCGGCCGACGCGCCCGCGAAGATCGCGGCGCTCGGCGGCGTCGACGCCGCATGGATCGAGGCGCTGCGCGGCGCGCAGGCCGCGCGCGGATGTCCGGCGCGGCCGCCTGCGGCGCTGCTTGGCCCCAGCGCGGTCGCGGCCGCGACGGTGGACGAGAGCGCGCGCACGGACGCGCCGTACGTCGCCGCT
>JBERSB010000609.1:0-2646 GCA_041236755.1 Luminiphilus sp.
CAGCACCGACGCCTGCGAGATGGTCGTCACGCTCGGCCTCGGTGACGCCGACGACGTCCACCCCCGCCGCAAGCGTCCCGTCGGCGCGCGGCTCGCAGACAGCGTGCTGCAGCATGTCTACGGCGACGGCGAGGTGACGGGGAGTTCGCCGTGGTTGCGCAGCGCCGAGGTGAAGGGCGACGCGATGACTCTGACGACCTCCGATGCGCGCAGCCTCATGACGCGCGACCGCGCGCCGCCGCGCGGCTTCTGGATCGCAGGAGACGACCGAGTCTTCTACCCAGCGGCTGCGCACCTCGACGGCCCCCGCGTGACGGTCCGCAGCGGCGACGTGCCCGCGCCGGTCGCCGTGCGCTACGCCTTCGAAGACCACCCCGACGCGAACGTCGTCGACGCCAACGGCCTGCCGCTCGCGCCGTTCCGCAGCGACGCGTGGCAGGACGCGCGGCGTGCAGCACCCGAGACAGCCGAGAGCTTCGAGCAGGCCGACGTGGGTCCGCTGCGCGAACACCAAGGGCGCCTCGGCACCTGGCGCGCGCGCGACGGCCACGCGGAGGTCACCGCGCGGTTTGCGCACGAGGGGTCGCGCTGCCTGCACATCGAAGGCGGCCAGGACCGAAAGGTCGAGCTGGAGCTGCCGGCGGATGCGATCGGCGCGCTCTCCTTCCGAGCCGAGCGCTGGACGCGGCGCGCGCCCTTCCGGTTCCGCGTCGACGCTCGGCGTGACGGCAAGTGGAGTGAGGTGTTCGACGGCGACGACGTCCGCGTCGGCGCGCGCTTCTTGAGCGAGGTCTCGTTCGCCGTGCCCCGCGGCGCCGACCGTCTGCGCTTTCGCTGCACGTCGCCGCCGGCGAGCGGGCTGCTGCTGGATGCGTTCGTCGCGACCGCCAGAGCACCCATGACGGTCACGACGTGCGTGCGTGTTCCCTGGCAGGCGCCGATGCTGCGCGCGCGTTTCGGCGTCGCCGACCGGCTCCGGCTCGGCGCGCGGGGAGACCTCGAGCCGCGCCGCGTCGTCGCGTGCCGCGCCGTAGTCCCGAAGTCCGCAGTCCCTTACATCGAGCGGCTGCGGGCGCTCGGCAGCGAGGCTGCGCCGGCGGAAGCCGTCGTCATCGAAGGAGACATGCCGCTGCGGGCAGGCGACAACGACCTGGACCTCGAGGTCCGCTGGCGCAAAGACGCGCCGTGGGACGTCGCGTGCGACCTACAGCTGGTCTCGATCACGCTCGACGACGGCCGCGTGCTCGAGGTCGCGCCCGGCAACCGCGGCGTCGCGCGGCTGGCGACGGCGGTGCGCAGCGCCGGCGAGGACGGCGTGCACACGACGCGTATCCCGGGCCTGACCACGACGGCGAAGGGCACGCTGATCGCGGTCTACGACAACCGCTATCGCAGCTCCAAGGACCTCCCGGACGACATCGACGTCGGCATGTCGCGCAGCACCGACGGCGGACTCAGCTGGTCGCCGATGCGCGCGATCCTCGACATGGGCGACGACCCTGCGTGGCGCTATGACGGCGTCGGCGACCCCGCTGTGCTCGTCGACCGCGAGACCGGCCGGGTCTGGGTCGCGGCGACCTGGAGCCACGGCGACCGCTCGTGGAACGGCTCGGGTCCAGGGATGGCGCCCGAGGAGACCGGCCAACTGATGCTCACGCACAGCGACGACGACGGGCTCACCTGGTCGAAGCCGCTCAACATCACCGCGCAGGTGAAAGACCCCAAGTGGCGGTTCGTACTGCAGGGACCCGGCCGCGGCATCACGACGCGGGACGGCACGCTGGTGTTCGCAGCGCAGTTCCGCAGCGCGCCCGACGGCCCCTACGAGGGCAAGCCGTTCTCGACGATCCTGTGGTCGCAGGACCGCGGGGCGTCGTGGCACATCGGCGCGGGCGTCAAGGTCGACACGACCGAATCGCAGGTCGTCGAGCTGCAAGACGGCCTGCTGATGCTGAACTGCCGCGACAACCGCGGCGGCGCACGCTCGATCTACACCACCGACGACCTGGGCGCGACGTGGACGCGGCATCCGACGTCCCGCAGCGCGCTCGTCGAGCCTGTGTGCATGGCGAGCCTGCTGCGCGTGGACCACGACGAGCTCGGGACGCTGCTGCTGTTCTCCAACCCTGCGACCGCCGCGGGCCGCTTCGATATGAGCGTCAAGGTCAGCCGCGACCTCGGCGAGACGTGGCCCGAGCGGCTGCGCACGCTCTACGACCAGCGCAAGGGCTTCGGCTACTCGTGCCTGACGCGCATCGACCGTGACCACGTCGGCGTGCTGTACGAGGGCGTTCGCGAGCTCTACTTCGTCCGGTTCGCGCTGCGGGACCTCGTCCGCTGACGAGGCGCCGAAGTCACTTGCCGCCGGCGCCCGCTGGAGCCGAAGCCTGTCGCCGGAGCACTTCGTCCATCGCCGTGCGCAGCGCCTGGGGCGACGCCTGCACCTCCACCGTGACCGGCGGCTCGCCCGGCGCGACGGCGACGTCGACCTCGCCCATCTGCAGCTCGACGAGGCCGCCGGCGGCCTTGTCGCCGAGATAGGCGACACAGCGGTAGCGGCCGTCGACCAACGGCTCGAGCGATGCGCGCTCGTCGCCGCGCAGCCGCGCATAGCTGGACGTTGCGCGGCGCGCGGCCTGCCCGCGG
>JBERSB010000610.1:0-2960 GCA_041236755.1 Luminiphilus sp.
CCAGCAAGACCGCGTGGCTGTGCCGGGACAAGCCGGCGATGAAGGACGCCGTGCGCGACGCGGGCGTCGCGTGCGCCGCCTCGGCGCGGGTCACGTCGGTCGAGGACGCGACCGCGTTCGCCGCCGAGACCGGCTACCCGCTGATCCTCAAGCCGCTGGACGGCGCGGGCGCGTCGGGCACGCACCGCGTCGAAGACGAGGAGCAGCTGCAAAGAGCGCTCGCCGAGCTGAACGTCGCCGCCGGCCGCGAGGTCGCGATCGAAGAGTTCCTGACCGGCCACGAGGGCTTCTACGACACCCTGACGGTCTGCGGGAAGGTCGTGCTCGACTTCGCGTGCCACTACTACCCCAACGTGCTCGAGGCGATGCGGACGCGCTGGATCTCGCCGCAGATCGCGGTCACCAACCGCATCGAGCACGACAGCTACCAAGAGGTGCGCCGCATGGGGCAGGCCGTCGTCGACGCGCTCGGCGTGTGGACGTCGCCGACCCACATGGAGTGGTTCGCGGGCACGGGCCCCGACGGAACCGGCGGCCTGAAGTTCTCCGAGATCGGCTGCCGACCGCCGGGCGTCGGCGTCTGGGACCTCTACTGCGCTGCCAACGAGTTCGACCTGTTCGCGGCCTGGGCGCACGCCGTCGTGCACGAGAGCGTGCCGTTCCAACCGTCGAGGCGCTACGCGGCAGGCATGGTCGCGCTGCGGCCCGACCGCGACGGAGAGATCTCGCACTACGACGGCGTCGAGCAGATGCAGCGCGACTACGGCGAGTGGATCCTCGACCACCACTTCCCTGCGCCGGGCACACGGACGCAGGGGGTCGAGGGCGGCTACATGGCCAACGCCTGGGTCCGGCTCAAGCACCCCGACTACGACGAGCTCCGCAGCATGATGGACCGGATCGGCGAGCTGGTGCACGTCCGCGCGCGCTGACAGAGCCGCCCAGCTTTCAGGCTCGCCAGCCCCTCAGACCGCGCAGACGAACCGCTGCAGCACGAGGCCGCGGCGGCGCGCGGCGAGCGCGCCGACGAACGCGGGCCCCGGCGACACGTCGAGCATCGACCACTGCTCCGGGTCCTCGCGGCCGTCGCGGCACGCGACCAACGCGGGCTCCTCGCACAGGCTCACGTCGAACGAGCTGAGCGACATCGTGAGGCCTTCGCCGAGCGCCTTGATGTAGGCCTCCTTCCGCGTCCAGCAGCGGTAGAAGGCGAGCTGCCGCGCTTCGCCCTCCAGCAGATCGAGCGCCTCGAACTCCGCGTCGGAGAAGTGCCGCTCGGCGATCTGCGTGAGGCTCTCGAGCCGCCGCACCTTCTCCACGTCCAGGCCAAGCTCCGTACGCGCGACCCCGATCAGCGCGAGCTTGCCCGAGTGCGAGAGGTTGAACGAGAGCTCGTCGCCGACGAGGTAGGGCTTGCCGCGCGGGCCGTGCCGGAACTCGACCTCGCGCGGATCGCGCCCGAGGTAGGCGCCCAGGATCGTGCGCAGCGCCCCGTGGCCGATCTGGAACCGACGGCGGTGGTCCACGAAGCGGTAGCGTTGCGCCCGATCACGCTCGGCCTCCGAGAGCAGCTCGCCGAACCTCGCCGGGTCGCCGTCGAGCGGCACCGCCCAGATGTGGGCGTCGTCGTCGCCGAGCGGTGCAGCGCCCGGCTCGGCGGATCGGAACGTCGCGTGCAGCGCTTGGTCGTCCATGACTTGGGCCGTCAGAGCGTAGCCGCGCCGCAGCCGCGCGCCACTTCAGCGCGCGGTCATCGAGAACGGCGCTGCGGGCGTCCCCGCGTCGTCGGTGAGGGTCCACGCTGGCGCCTGGCTCCACGCGTAGCGCACGCGCTTGGGCGCTGCGACCGCGTCGCTGCGCAGCACGACGTCCTTGCCCTCGATCGTCGCCTCGGCAGGGTGGAACGGGCCGTCTGCGTCGGCGATGAAGAACCCGTCACCGCCGTTCGCGAGGCGCAGCGCGCCCTGCTCGGCGAACGCCACGCGAAGCGTCGCGCCGCGCTGCAGCGCCACGCGCGCGACGGGACCCTCGGCGTCCAGGTCCTCACCGTAGCGCTGGGCGAGCGCGTGGCGGGCCAGCCGCACACCGACCGGGAGCTTGTTGCGCGGGTGGATGTCGCCGCGGTCGCCGCAGTCCAGCGTGACCACCATGCCGGTGTCGGGCAGCTGCAGCGCTGCTGCCTGGGCGTCGCGCAGCCGCGGCGTGAGCAGCGCGTCGTCCTTGCCGTAGAAGTAGGGCGCGATCTGCACGAAGTAGAACGGCAGCGGACCGCCCATGGCGCGACGCCAGTCCTCGATCATGGCCGGGAACAGCCGCGCGTACTGGTCTGGGTTGTTGCGGTTGGACTCGCCCTGGTACCAGATCGCGCCCGCGAACGGGAACGGCAGCAGCGGCGCGACCATCGCGTTCCACAGCACCGCCGGCCGGTTCGGCCCGCCGCCGCTGCGCGGCCACCGCGGCAGCGAGCCCAGCGCGACCTGCCGCTCGCGGCGCCAGTCCCCGGCGAGCGCCACGGCCATGTCGGGCTGCGCTTCGCGGTACAGCTTCATCTGATCGGCGGAGCCGGTCAGTCCACCCTCGCCGCCGGTGTCGACGACGCGCAGCCGCAGCTCGACCGCGGCCGCGACGTTGGCAGAGGCCGGGATCACGTAGCGCCTGGCGCGGTTCCAGACGCCGTCGCGTTCGCTGCCCGCCACCCGCTCGCCGCCCCAGAACACCGTGTCCATGTCGTCGATCGGGCCCAGCTCCAGGACCAGCTCCTCGCCGACCAGCTCTTGGGGCAGCGCCATCCGCCGCACGTAGTCGACGGCGCCGTCGAAGCTGCCCAGGCCCACCTGCGACCCCCGCTCAGGCAGCGTCACGTCCGCCGCGGTGCCGCTCGGCGCGGCCTCGGCGAGCGCCTCGAAGAACAGCTCGCGCTGCGCCCGGATCCGCGCCTCGGACATGCCGTTCTGCTGCGC
>JBERSB010000611.1:0-3749 GCA_041236755.1 Luminiphilus sp.
GTGCTCTTCCGATCGAGCAGGGGGGGGGAGCGACTCCCGACGGCGAGGACGCGCCGGACACAGGCGGAGCCTCGCCGCAGGTGGACGCGCCCAACGCCTCCCATCGCACCCAAGGCACTCCCCGCAAGCAGCCCAAGCCGGGCGGAGGGAGCGCACGATGAGCAACAGCATGGAGCGGCTGGCGGAGGCGATCGCGTTCGCCCACGAGGTCGAAGCAGCCGGCGTCGCGCTGGAGAGCGGTGACGCGCGCGAGCTCGAGCGCGTCGCGGCCATCGCCGCTGGCGCGCTGAGCCGAGCGCTGCCGCCGCCTGCGACGCTCTCGTCCAGGCTCGCTGCGGACGCGCTGTCGTTCTGCTCCGAGCGCCAGGCGACACACAGCAACGGTGCGCACAGCCATGCGAAGCACGGGCATGAGGCCCCGGGCTTCACAACCCCGCTGGAACGTCGACCTGGAGCGCTGCTCTGGTTTGTCGTCGGCGCCGCGGCTGCGAGCCTCGCGCTGTGGCTGGCGATGGCGCCAGGTGCAGGCGGAGACGTCCGCCGAGAAGGCCCGATGCGCGAGCTCCGCGTAGCAGCGCTGGCCTCCGGCGAAGCCGAGCGATCCCGCTGGTCGTCGGACAAGGGCGACGCCCCCGAAGGCGACGTCGTCTGGCGCCAGCGCAACCAGGACGGCTGGCTGACCTTCCGCGACCTTCCGCAGCTGCCCGAGGACCAGGCCTACCAGCTGTGGATCGTCGACGGCACCCGCTCGGGCGACCCGGTCGACGGCGGCGTGTTCACCGTCGAGCAAGGCGCCTCCGACCTCATCGTCCCGATCCGCGCGGCCCTGCCGATCGGGCGCGCGGCGTCGTTCGTGGTCACGGTCGAGGACCGCCGAGGCGTGGTCGTCTCGAAGCAGGAACGCGTCGTCGCCGTCGCGTCGCTCTAGGCGCGCTGCGCTGGGCGCACTGCGCCGGCTGCGACAGCCCGGACAGGCTGCCCTCGACAGACCGCCCCAACTCGGCAATGGCCCTTGCGCGCCGGCCATCCCTTGGCTACCGTCCCCGCCGGTCGCGCGCATCTGCGCCGCAGACCCGGCCCGGGTAGGTAGCTCAGTTGGTAGAGCATGGCATTTAAAATGCCAGGGTCGGCGGTTCAAATCCGCCCCTGCCCACCACCTCAAGCCTATATTTAATAGGATGTTACGGTGGAGCCGACACAGCGCCGATGCCAAGATAGGGCATGTGCTGCGCTGGCCACGGACCACTGGCATTTGAGTGGTTTCTGCTCGTTGCGCAAGGCAGCGCTCACGGCACCAACAGCACCTTGGTGCAGCCTTCCGCCCGCGCGGCGAACAGCTCGTAGCCGCGCGCGGCCTCTTCGAACGGCATGCGGTGGCTGAACAGCGCGCCTAGGTCGTAGTCACCTGACGCCACCAGCGGCATCGTCACGTCCATCATTGACCGCGCGGGACAGCGGCCGGCGCGGTAGGTGAGGTTCTTGTCGTAGGCCTCGCCGGGCGAGACCGCGAAGGCCGGCTCGCAGTGCACGCCCGCCGCAGCGATGGTGCCGCCTGGGCGCACCAGCGCGTAGGAGGCCGCCGTAGCCTCCTGGCTGCCCACGCACTCCAGCACCACGTCGGCGCCGCGGCCGTCGGTCGCGTCTTGCAGCTGCTGCATCGCAGCCGGGTCCGCGGGATCGATCGGCGTGGCGCCCTGGCGCGCAGCGAGCGCGCGACGCTCGGCCACCAGGTCCAGGGTGAACACCCGCTCGGCCGACCTCTTCGCCGCGATGGTCGCGCACACGCCCACCGGTCCGGCACCGACCACGGCGACCACGTGCTCGGGCTCGATCGCCCCGAGCTGCGCGCAGAAGAAGCCCGTGGACAGCACGTCGCCCGCGAGCAACGCGTGCTCGTCGGCAGCGCCTTCGGGCGCCTTCACCAACGTGGTGTCGGCGAGCGGCACGCGCACGCGCTCGGCCTGGCCGCCGTGCAGCCCTCGACCTGCCTGCCGCCAGCCGAACAGCTGGCCCTGCTCGCAGCGCGCCGTCAGCCCGCGCGCGCAGAACCAGCAGCGCCCGCAGCTGGTCGTGAACGGTGCGACGACCCGGTCGCCGATGAACAGCCGGGAGACCGCGGCCCCCACCGCCGTCACCTCGCCGACGAACTCGTGGCCCATCGCCGTGCCGACGTCCAGGCCGACCTCGCGTCCCAAATACGGGTGCAGGTCCGACCCGCAGATCGCAGCAGCACGCACCGCCACGACGACGTCGGTCGGCTGCTCGACCGCCGGCTCCTCCAGCTCGCCGGGCGTTACCTGACCGACCCCACCAAACCGGACCGCGCGCATGACGGGATGGTAACCAGCGGGCGGCTGCGCTCGACACCGCGACGCCGCCGAACCATGCTGTTGCCATGCTCCGCGCTCAGACCGTCACGCTGCTGCTCGCAGCGCTCGCTCCGGCCCAGCACGCCGACCGGGCGGATCTGCCCAACGTGGTCGTCGTCTTCACCGACGACCAGGGCTACGGCGACCTCTCGTGCTACGGCCACCCGACGATCCACACGCCCAACCTCGACCGGCTCGCGGCCGAAGGCTGCAAGATGACGCAGTTCTACGTCGCCGCACCCCTGTGCTCGCCTTCGCGCGCGGCGCTGTTGACCGGCTGCTACCCCAAGCGCGTCGGGATGCACAAGCACGTGATCTTCCCGCAGTACGACTACGGCCTGCACACCGACGAGGTCACGATCGCCGACCTGCTGGGCGACCGCGGCTACGCGACAGGGTGCTTCGGCAAGTGGCACCTGGGCCACCGTCCGGGGCTGCTGCCGCTCGACCAGGGCTTCGACACGTACGTCGGCGTGCCCTACTCGAACGACATGGCGCAGATCCACCGCAAGCCGGACAACAACTACAAGTACCGGCTGCCCTTCATGGTCGGCAACGACGTGGTCGAGTGGGAGCCCGACCAGCGCCTGCTGACGCGGCGCATCACCGAAGCGGCGGTGGAGTTCATCGAGGAGCACAAGGACCGCCCGTTCTTCGCCTACGTCCCCCACTCGATGCCGCACATCCCGCTCTACGCCTCGGAACGCTTCGAGGGCACGAGCCCGCGCGGCCTCTACGGCGACGTCATCGAGGAGATCGACTGGAGCGTCGGCGAGTTGGTCGCGACGCTCGACCGCCTCGACCTGAGCGACGACACGATCCTGATCTTCACGAGCGACAACGGCCCGTGGCTGCCCTTCAAGGAGAACGGCGGCAGCGCGGGCCTGCTGCGAGGCGGCAAGGGCACCAACTGGGAGGGCGGGCAGCGCGTGCCGTTCGTGGTGAAGTGGCCGGGCAAGATCCCCGCTGGCTCGGTGCAGCGCGAGGTGTCGACCGCGATGGATCTGCTGCCCACGCTGGCGGCGCTCTGCGGCACGTCGCAGCCCGAAGGGCGCGCGATCGACGGACACGACGTCCGGGCGCTCTGGCGCGGTGAACAGGGCGCAGCGTCGCCCACCGAGCACTTCCTCTACTACAAGCCCAGAGGCGAGCTCGCCGGCGTGCGCCGCGGCCCGTGGAAGCTCCTGCTCGACGAGTCCGAGCTCTACCACCTCGAACGCGACCCGCGCGAGAACTGGAACGTCGCCAAGAAGCACCCAGCACTCGTCGCCGAGCTGCGCCAGCTCGCCTCTGGGCTTGTAGTAGAGGAAGTGCTCGGTGGGCGACGCTGCGCCCTGTTCACCGCGCCAGAGCGCCCGGACGTCGTGTCCGTCGATCGCG
>JBERSB010000612.1:0-2792 GCA_041236755.1 Luminiphilus sp.
GCCCGGCCGCCGCGGCCGCGGCGCGTCTTGCTGAGCGCGCACCTCGAGCAGTGGCAGCTGGCGATGCGCGCGCTCAAGCGTCGGCCGCCGCGCGGCTCGACGCTGCGGCTGCTGCTGCTCGCGTTGGCGCTGATCGGGGCGACCTTCGCCGCGGCGGGCCCGAAGACCGCAGGCGCTCTCGGGCCGGACCGGCTCGTGGTGCTGCTCGACGGCTCGGGCAGCATGGCCGCGCGGCGCGGCGAGGTGTCCGCGTTCGCGCGCGCGCGGCAGGCGCTCGAGCGCGTGCTCGCGCAGGTCCCCGCACACGTCGACGTCACGCTGCTGCGGTGCGGCGGCGACCTGCGGCGTCGCTACGGCGCCGCGGCGCGCGCGCTGTCCGACCTCGGCCCGCCCGCGGGCGACCTCGACGTCGACCTGGCAGGGCTCGCGGACGCGCTGCGCGACGAGCGGACCGCGGTGCTGGTGTGCACCGACGGCCAGGGCCAGCAGCGCCTGCCGCGCGCTTGCGCACTGCAGGTCTTCGAGACGCGCGGGGACAACGCGGCGATCACGGCGGTGCGCGTGACGGACGCGTGGCCGCTGCCGACGCTCGCGGTCGAGGTCGACGTGCGCGTCTGCGCGGACGGCGAGGCTCCGCTGACCGTGCGCGCCAGCGGCCCGATCGAAGGCGCAGAAGAGCGCGAGCTGGTGGCGTGGCGCGACGGCGAGGTCGTGACGGCAGGCTTCGAGCTCACGCGCACGGCGGCGGGGGGCGCGCTCGAGCTCCGCGCTGAGCTGCCCGGCGACGTGCTGGCGACCGACGACGCGCGGGTCGTGCGGCTGCCGCCGCTGCCCGCGCCGCGCATCGCAGTGCTCGCCGACGCCGAGGCGGGGCCGTTCGCGGCCGTCGCGGCGCAGGCGCTGGCCGACGAGGTCCAGGGCCGCGTGGTCGCGCCGACGCGCGGCGGCGAGGTGGGGCTGCTGCTCGTCGACGGCGGCGAGGCGAAGCGGGTGCCGGGGGCGGTCCGCGCGATGACGTTCGGAACGCGCCTCGACGGCGGGCCCGAGCCCGAGGTCTGGCAGCCCGGCGGCGGCCTGGAGTGGGCGCGCGACCACGTCGTGACCCGCGGCCTGGACCTGTCCGAGCTGCGGGTCGACCGGGCCTGGCGCGGCGTGCTCCCCGACGGCGAGCCGCTCTTGTGGGCCGGCGCAGGAGCCGACCGGAGGCCGCTCGCGGTGCTGGTCCAGGGCGACGGCATCGCGTCGCTGCACTTCGCCTTCCGCCTGCAGGACGGCAACCTGCCGCTGCTGGCGGCCTTCCCGCAGCTGCTGCGACGCGGCTTCGTGCGCTCCTACGGAGACGCCGCGGCGCTGGTCGTGGAGGGCTCCCCGCCGCCCGCGGGCGAGGTCGACCTCCAAGACGCCGTAGCTGGGCCGTCGCGGCCGCTGCCGGAGTTCGGTGGAGTCGAACGCAGCCTCGCCCGGTGGTGCCTGGCGCTAGGGCTGCTCGCGCTGGGGCTGCGGGCGTTCGTGCGCTGAGGCCACGTCCGGGGCCCCTGGGCGCGATCCCGCCGGATCGGGGTTGCAAGCGGCGGCGGGGTCCCTAGCCTCTTTGCCCCCAACAGCGAACGTACCCCGGCCACGTCGGCCGGGCGACCTCTTCGCCCCTGACCTCACGGGAGCGCTGGCTCCCTGGAGAACCACGAGATGACGGGTAGAAAGACCCTCGGCATCCTGGGCAAGAAGCTCGGGATGACCCAACTGTTCCGCGATGACGGCAGCTGCGTGCCGGTCACGGTCGTCCAGGCCGGCCCCTGCAAGGTCACGCAGGTCAAGAACGTGCTCGCCGGCGAGCACCACGAGGACCACCGCAAGGCCCACAACAACAAGGGCAAGAAGAGCGGCAGGACCGAGCGCGCGCGCGCGGCCGACGGCTACTACGCGGTGCAGCTCGGCTTCGAAGACAAGCCGGTGCGCACCACGAGCAAGGCCGAGCTCGGCCACGTCAAGGCCGCCGGCCTCGACAACGCGATGCGCTTCACCAAGGAGTTCCGCCTCGAGGAGTCCCCGACCGTCGCGCCCGGCGACACCGTGTCGGTCGACATCCTCGACGGGGTCAGCCACGTCGACGTGACCGGGATCACCAAGGGCCGCGGTTGGACCGGCACGATCAAGCGCTGGAACTTCGCCACCCAGGACGCCTCGCACGGCAACTCGATCAACCACCGCCGCGCGGGCGGCATCGGCCGTCAGTACTCGACCAGCCACGGCGTGCCCAAGGGCAAGAAGATGGCCGGCCACTACGGCGTCGAGCAGGTCACGATCCAGCGCCTCGAGGTCGTCAAGACCGACAAGGAGCGCAACCTACTGTTCCTGCGCGGGGCCGTCCCGGGCCACGTCAACGGCTACCTGATGATCAACCGCACCGTGAAGAACGAGCGGGACCTGGACGAGAAGCCGGGCATGCAGGTGTCCAACGCGGCCGCCAAGGCGATGATCGCCAAGAGCAAGTAACCGACCACCAGCCAAGCTAAGGAGACCGAGACATGGCACGTTCCCGATACAAGGCTGGCGGCGCGACCGCAGGCCGCTTCAAGCCCAAGAAGATGGGCAAGGGCTACTCGACCAACCGCAAGGTGCCGATCGGCAGCCGCCCGGTGCTTCGCATCACGGAGCCCGTCGAGGCAGCGTCCGCCGAGAAGCCGGCGGAGTCGAAGCCCGAGACCAAGACGGAGGAGTAGTCCTCTGCCTGCCGACGAGCGGGCCGACGTGCTCGTCGTCGGCGGCGGCGCTGCCGGCATGATGGCGGCGGT
>JBERSB010000613.1:0-3219 GCA_041236755.1 Luminiphilus sp.
TCGAGCCTGCCGTCGCCGTCGAAGTCGAGCATGCGCGGGTGCGCGTTGTAGGCGACGTGCACGCCGCACAGCTGCTGCCCGGCGCCGAACGCCGGGGCCTGCTCGTTGCCGACGGTGCGGTGCCACATGACGCGGCCGCCGAACGCGCCGGTCACCACGTCGAGCCTGCCGTCGCTGTCCCAGTCACAGACGTCGAAGCGGCCGTGGCAGCCGCCCTGCACGCGCAGCTCGAGCGCCTCGGCGCCGAACGCGCCGCCTTCGACGCGCGGGTGGACCGCGACCCGGTCGTCGCTGTGGGCGACCACGAGGTCTTCGAGGCCGTCGCCCGTCACGTCTGCCAGCAGCGCACCGGTGTAGCCCTGGCCCCAGCGCGCGCGGTCGCCCGCGACGATCGGCGCCGCGCGTTCGAGCCGGAGCCCGCCGCTGCCGCGCCGCTGGGTGTTCTCGAACAGCCAGAGCCGCCCGTCCCCGCCGCCGACCACGAGGTCGAGGTCGCCGTCCCGATCCCAGTCCGCGGCGCGCACCGCCGCGTGGCCGCTCACGGAGATCGCGTCGCCGTGGCGGTCGAGGAGCGCGGTGGCGGCCTCGAAGGAGGTCGTGGCGGCGTCCTGGGCGACGGCGATCGCGCCGCTTACGGCGCAGGCGAGCGCGACGGCGGTCGCGCGTCCGACGGCGGGTGTTGGCATCCGGCCGGAGGCTACTCGATTTTGGCGGGCCTGCAGAGACGATCACCTCATGCGCAGCCTCCTCTCCGTCCCGCTCCTGGCGCTCGCCTGCTCCGCGCTGCTCGCGCAAGGCAAGCCGCTCTCGGGCTCGCGTCCGAACATCATCTTCGTCTTCAGCGACGACCACGCGGCGCACGCGATCAGCGCGTACGGGTCGCGCATCAACAAGACGCCGCACATCGACCGCATCGCGTCCGAGGGGCTCCTGTTCCGCAACAACTTCTGCGGCAACGCGCTGTGCGGGCCGTCGCGGGCGACGATCCTGACGGGGCTGCACAGCCACGCCAACGGGTTCATGCGCAACGGCAACGTCTTCGACGGCGATCAGACGACGTTCCCCAAGCTGCTGCAGAAGGTCGGCTACCAGACGGCCATCATCGGTAAGTGGCACCTGTCCTCGGACCCGCAGGGCTTCGACCACTGGATCGTGCTGCCGGGTCAGGGGCAGTACTACAACCCCGACTTCCGCACCAAGGACGGCCGCGTGCGCTACGAAGGGCACGCGACCGACCTCACGACGAAGCTGTCGATCGAGTGGCTCGACCAGCGCGACCCCGACGAGCCGTTCCTGTTGATGTGCCAGCACAAGGCGCCGCACCGGAACTGGATGCCGTCGGCCGAGGACCTGCAGCTGTTCCAGGGGGAGACGATCCCCGAGCCCGAGTCGCTGTTCGACGACTACGAGGGGCGCGGGCCGATGGCCAAGGCGCAGGAGATGTCGATCGCCAAGCACATGTTCCTGCACTACGACCTGATCGTGCCGCCCGCGAGCGAGTCGGACCTCGAGGGCACCGCCCGCGCGTGGCTGTCGCAGCGCAAGCGCATGACCAAGGAGCAGCTGGTCGCTTGGGACGCCGCGTTCGAGCGGGAGAACGACGCGTTCCTGCGCGAGGACCCGCAGGGCAAGGAGCGCGTGCGGTGGGCCTACCAGCGCTACATCAAGAACTACCTGCGCTGCGTCAACGGCGTCGACCGCAGCGTCGGCGAGCTGCTGGCGTGGCTCGACGCGCGGCCCGAGGTGAAGAAGAACACGATCATCGTCTACAGCAGCGACCAGGGCTTCTACCTCGGGGACCACGGCTGGTACGACAAGCGCTGGATGTACGAGGAGAGCCTGCGCATGCCGCTGGTCATGCGCTGGCCGGAGCACCTCCGGCGCGGCGTCGAGGTCGCGAAGATGACGCAGAACATCGACTTCGGACCCACGTTCCTGGACCTCGCCGGCGTGCCCGTGCCGTCGTCGATGCACGGGGAGAGCATGGTGCCGCTGCTCGAGGCCAAGGGCGGCGCCGACGCCGACGAGGTCGAGTGGCGCGACGCCATCTACTACCACTACTACGAGTCGCAGGCGGTGCACATGGTGCCGGCGATGTACGGCGTGCGCACCGAGCGGTTCAAGCTGGTGCGTTACTACGAGCCGCAGTGGGACACGTGGGAGATGTTCGACCTGCAGGAGGACCCGGCCGAGATGCGCAACGTGGCCGAGGACCCCGACTACGCCCCGATCCGGCGAGACCTCGAGGAGCGGCTGGCGAAGCTGCGCATGCAGTACCGTGACGACACCGGCCAGGTGGGCGCCGGCGTGTTCCCGATCACGACCGGCGTCGCGCGCGCGACCCCCGAAGGCCAGGGCTACCGGGTGTGGTTCAACGCGCCCGGCGGCTACCTGATGAAGCGCGGCGAGCGCGAGGGCGCGCAGACGCTCACGACGACGATGTCGCCGTTGCCCGGCCGCCTGCGTGACAACGGCTTCCTGCTCGTCACCGGCGGCGGGCCGCGCGGCGCGATGATGCGCGTCGGCGTCGAGTTCCAGTCGAAGCGGCTGGTCGTCCAGGGGCCGCGCTGGCGCCAGCAGGCGGGGGGCGCCGAACTCGACTGGGACGGCACGTCGCCAGTGGAGGTGGTCGTGCGCGTCGACTTCGACAAGCACCAGCTCGTCGCCGAGGCGCTGGGGCAGCAGGTCACCGCGCCGATCCCGGACGGCTGGAGCGGGCTCACCGGGTGGGGCTACGGCGGCAACAACTCCGAGACCGTGTTCGGCCCGATCACCTTCCGATGAGCGGCGTCTCCGTGCTCGACAGCGAGCTCCTCGACGCTGCCGGGCAGCCGACGACGCTGCGTCGTCACCTCCACGAAGCAGCGCTCGTCGTGGTGCTGCTGCGCCACTTCGGTTGACTGTTCACCCGGGAGCGCGTCGCGCAGTTGCGCGACCTCGAACCCGAGTTCGTCGCCGCGGATGCGCGCGTCGTCTTCGTCGGCACGGGAGAACCCGAGGCGGCGGGAGCCTTCGCGCGTGAGCAGCAGCTCCAGTGGCCTGTGCTGAGCGACGGCGGCGGCGCAGCCTTCGCTGCCGCGGGCGCGCGCCGCGGGCTCGCGTCGACGTTCCACCTGCGGGCGGTGCGCAACGGGCTGCGAGCATGGCGGGCGGGTCACCGCCAGTCTCGGGTCGCCGGCGACCCGTGGCGACAGGGAGGTGGGATGGTCTTCGCGCCCG
>JBERSB010000614.1:0-9591 GCA_041236755.1 Luminiphilus sp.
CGAACGCGCGCCCCTCCAGGTGCCACCCGGAGACGTCGGTCCAACGGAGCGCGGGCTTGTCCTGGGCACGCAGAGCGACGGGGGCGACCCATACGGTGAGCGCGGCGAGCGCGGCGCAGAGCGAGGAGAGCTGCATGTCTGCATGCTAGGTCAAGACCGCGGGATCACCGCGCGCGGTCGAGCCTGCGCAGGAAGAACTGCACGAACGGGCCGATGCTCACGGCGAACCACGCGGTGCCGAAGCCGAGCGTGCCGCCGAGGAAGAAGCCGACGACCATCACGCTCAGCTCGATCGCCGTTCGGACCTTCCAGATGGTGTAGCCGCGCCGGCCGATGCCCGTCATCAGGCCGTCGCGCGGACCGGGGCCGAGCCCGCCGCCGAGGTAGAGGCCCGACGCGAGCCCGACGATGCCAGGCCCAGCGGCGCACAGCAGCACGCGCCCCCACAAGGGCGGCGCCGCAGGCAGCCACGCGAGCGTGACGTCGACCGAGCAGCCGATGAGCGCTGCGTTGAGCAGCGTGCCGAGGCCGAGCTGCTCCTTGAGCGGCACGAAGGCGAGCACCAGCACAGCGCCCGTCGCGATGATCACCGTGCCGATGCTGAGGCCGAGCTCGCGGGCGACGCCCTGGTGGAACACGTCCCAGGGCGGCACGCCGAGGTCGGCGCGCACCATCGCGGCGATGCCGACCCCGAACAGCCACACGCCGAGCACCACCTGAGGCAGGCGTCGCATCGTCTCTCCGAGCGGCAGCAGCAGGAGGAGTCGGGGTCGCGCCATGCGCGGCCGACTCTACGCGCTAGGATGCAGCGGTGAACACGCGCGCGCTCCGGATCTGCTCCCTCCTCGCGGTCGCCTTCGCAGCTTGCGCGCCCACCGACGAGAGCGCGCAGCCGCCGGCAGCGCCTGCGCCGGTCTACCACGTCGACGAGGACACCGGCCTCACGCTGCAGGAGGGCTTCGACGCGGACCTCGTCTACGACGTCCCCGACGAGCAGGGCTCGTGGGTGGCGATGGACTTCGACGCCAAGGGCAGGCTGCTCGTCTCGGACCAGGACGACAAGGGCATCTTCCGCCTGACCCTGCCGCCGATCGGCGACGAGGACGGGGCGGTCGCGGTCGAGCCGATGCGCGGGTTCCCGGAGGAGCCGGTCGCGTGGGGCCGGCGCACGGTGTTCGGCGCGCTCGGGTTCCTCTACGCGTTCGACAGCCTCTACATGTCGACGATGAAGGGCTTCTACCGCGTGCGCGACACGGACGGGGACGACCTCTTCGACGAGTTCACCTTGCTGAAGAAGCTCTACCCGGGCTGGGAGCACTCCGCGCACACCATCGTGCTCACCGAGGACGGCGAAGGCCTCTACGTGATCTCAGGCAACCACTCGCGCCTGCCGGACGGCGTGCGGACGCTGCACCCGCAGGTCTACGCGAACGACACGGTGCTGCCGTCGATGCCCGATCCGAGCGGGCACGCACGCGGTATCGGGCCGCCGGCGGGCTGGATCGCGCGCGTGTCCCCGGACGGCTCCGAGTGGACGATGATCGCGCACGGCCTGCGCAACGGCGTCGACCTCGCGATCAACCGCGAGGGAGAGCTGTTCACCTGCGACAGCGACCTCGAGTTCGACGTCGGCAGTCCGTGGTACCGCCCGACGCGGGTCAACCACGTCATCTCGGCGAGCGAGTTCGGCTGGCGGACCGGCTCGGCCAAGTGGCCGGACTACTACGCCGACAGCTGCGGCTCGGTCTGCGATCTGGGACCGGGCTCGCCGACGGGGATCAGCTTCGGCCACCACTCCAACTTCCCGGCCGCGTTCCAGGACCAGCTGTTCGTCTGTGACTGGACCTTCGGCACCGTCTACACGGTCGACATGGAGGAGGACGGCGCGAGCTACCGCGGCCAGAAGACCGAGTTCCTGCACGGCGAGCCGCTCAACGTCTCGGCGATGCGGTTCGGCCCCGACGGGCACATGTACCTGCTCACTGGCGGCCGCAACACCGACTCCAAGCTCTACCGCGTGCGCTACGTCGGCGCGCCGGAGCCGGATGAGGGGCGGCGCCTGCTGGCCAACCAGGGCCTGCGCGACCTGCGCCGCTCGCTGGAGCGGTTCCACGGCATCGCGATGCAGGGGGTCGGCTCATGGGCAGAGGTTGATGCGGTCGAGACCGCGTGGCCGACCCTCGGACACGCCGACCGCGCCGTGCGCTACGCCGCCCGGCTAGCGGTCGAGAGCCAGGACGTCGCGCTGTGGCGGGACCGCGCGCTGGCGGAGCAGGACCCGCGCGCGCTCGTGCATGCGGCGATCGCGCTGGCACGCCACGGGAACGCCACGCTCGGCGGCCGCCTGATGGCGCGGCTGCGGGACGTCGCCTTCGACGAGCTCGAGCGCGACGACCAGCTCGCGCTGCTGCGAGCTTGCGGTCTGTGCCTGATCCGTCTGGACGTCGACCAGGCTGCGCAGGCTGCCCTGGCCGAGCAGCTGCTGCCTCACTACCCGAGCGGCGACGACGACCTCGACGCGGAGCTCTGCCGGCTGCTCTGCCGACTCGACGCGCCGGGCGTGGTCGAGAAGACCGTCGCGCTGATGAAGAAGACGCAGACCCGCGCGATGGCGTACGACGCGACGCTGCTGGCGCGCCACGAGTACGGCAAGCCGATCCTCGAGGCGATGGCGAACACGCCGAACAGCCAGAACATCCACTACGCCTACTGCCTGCGCGGTGTGCAGCGCGGCTGGACGCGGGCGCTGCGCAAGGACTACTTCGGCTGGCTCAACCGCATGCTGCAGACGCAGGGGGGCAAGAGCTTCTCGGGCTACATCCGCGCGATCCGCGAGGACGCGATCGAAGCGCTGCCCGATCAGGAGAAGGCCGCGGTGGCCTGGCTGATCGGCGACGTCGAGCCGATCGACGCAGCGGCGCTGCCGCGGGCCAAGGGGCCGGGGGACGCGTGGACGACCGAGCGGGTCATGGGCCTGTTCGACGGCGAGCTGCGCGGGCGCGACTTCCAGAACGGTAAGGCCATGTTCCAGGCGGGCCAGTGCGTGCTGTGCCACCGCTTCGCGGGCGAGGGCGGCCGCTGCGGCCCGGACCTCGGCTCGGTCGGCAAGCGGTTCACGATCGGCGCGATCGTGTCGTCGATCTGCGCGCCCAACGAGATCATCGCCGAGCAGTACCAGGCGAGCGTCGTCAAGATGAAGGACGGCGACGAGCTCTACGGCCGCGTGATCTATCAGGACGACGAGGAGATCGCGGTCGCGACCAACGCCTACGACTTCGCGGACCTCACCAAGGCGCCGAGCGACGCCGTGGCTTCGATCGAGCTCTCGCCGCTCTCGATGATGCCGCCGAACATGATCGGGCAGATGAACGCCGACGAGGTACGGGACCTGATCGCGTATCTCGTCTCGGGCGGCAACCGACGGCACAAGGTGTTCTCGAAGCGCTGAGCCCGCCGGCTACTTGTCGGGGAACTTCGCGCTGTAGCCGTATGTCTGCCATTCGCCGACGCGCGAACCCCGGTCCATATGGCCTTGGGAGAAGATGCTCCCGTTGCCGTAGTAGTGGGTCGTCAGGCCGTGCTGCTCGCCGTCTCGGTAGGTCGTGTCCAACTTCTTGCGGCCGTTGGGGTGGTAGAGGGTCCAGGGGCCGGTCATCTCGCCGTCCTCGACCATGCCGCGTCCCCACTTGCGGCCGCCCCAGTGCGGGTAGGGCGTGGACTTCGAGTAGTGGAGCGTGTGCACGCCGTCGGGCAGCTCGGAGACGTCCTCCTCGATCTTCTGGCCGAACATGCCCCACCAGAGCTCCGAGGGGGACGCGCAGGCGGAGCAGGCAATCAGGGTGACGGTGAGCAAGATGGTTGTGCGAAAGCGCATGCCGACTTCTCTCTTCTCGGTCTCGGTTCGGCGCGCTGCGAAGGTGCTGCGCTGCCTCACTGCTACGATCGGCAGGGGCGTCGATTTGTTGCAGGAACAACGGCTGCATCCGTTGTTTCGCTCGGCTACATGAAGAAGAGGCGCCGCCCGGTGCGGCGTGCCCGGGCGTCTGCCGCTGGATCGGCGCGTCCGAGCTCAGCTCACAGCGGCTCGCAGTAGCTCGATCCAGGCGCCTACGTAGTGGCCGTGGTCGTGGTAGGTGCGGCCGCTGACCAGGTTGCCGTCGACGACGCAGGCCTCGTCGACGAACACGCCGCCGCGGACCTCGAGGTCGAAGCGGCACTTGGGCACCGTCGCCATGCGTCGGCCCGCGACGCAGTCCGCGTAGGCCGGGATCTCGACGCCGTGGCAGACCGACGCGATCGGCTTCTCGTCGGCGAAGAACCGGCGCGTGATGCGGACCAGGTCTTCGTCGTAGCGGATGTACTCGGGTGCGCGACCGCCGCTGTAGAAGACGCCCACGTAGTCGTCCGGATCGACCTCGGCGAAGCTCACCTGCGCCGCGATCTGGTAGCCCTCCCACTCCTTGGTGATGGTCCAGCCCGGCCGGACCTCGTGCATCACCATCTGGTACGTGCGTCGCTCGGGCCCGGCTACAACCGGTTCGAACCCCGCCTCCTGGAGTCGGTAGTAGGGATAGAGCGTGTCGACGGTCTCCGACGCGTCGCCGACCACGATCAGGACGCGGGGCCGCGGGGTGGACTAGGGATGGGGCGTGGTCACGGGATCGGCGTCCATGTGGGGGGGTGAGGTCTGGCCGCAAGTCTCGGCGGTGCGCGCCCGCAGCGCCACATCGAACGCCCGGGAGCGCTGCGGTCGTGCAGTCGACCTCATCGTGCAGCACAGGTGAACAACATATGAAGAGCTTGTTGCTCCTGCGAAACGTGCGGCATGACGAGAATACTCGTGTTGCAGAAGCTCCCCTCGGAGTGAGGCGATGAAATCCATGAAGAACCTACCTCTCACGCTGAAGGCGTCCGTCTACGTAGCGCTCACCCTGCTCTGTCTCTCGGCTCTGCCGGCGCTGTGCGTGCTCTTGGCTGGCGCGGTAGGGCTGGAGCTGCTCCCGCGCGGCAACAACGGCCTCGGGCTGTTCCTCGCTCCGGTTATGGCCGTTTACATCGGTGCATTTATTGTGGCGGTGGGGGGAATCTTGACCTTGATCCTGAAGGGCTGTGCCATCGTGCGCGGACATCGCCCTGTGCACGTGCCGGCGCAGCCGGAGTCGGAGGAGAGAGAGATCTGATGAAGAAGGCGACCTTCTACGTCACCTTGCCGCTGATCATCGGCGCCTGTGTCGCTTTGCTGGCGGTGCTGCCGTTGCTCGTGGCTGTCACCTTCGACCTGCTGCCCAGGGGCAACGACGGCCTCGGCCTCGGCTTGCTGATGGCCGTTGGCGCCTTCTTGGGCATGATCCTCGTCGTCTTGGGCGAAGTCGTCGTTCTCGGAATCTATGTGGTGAGGCTCCTTCGTCGCAGAATCATGCGGCTTCGGGCGCATGGTGCGCATGCTGCAGCGATCCCTGCAGGACAACCGGGGGGAACTCCTGAGCCTCCCCCCCTCCCTGGCTTCGCCGACCGTGTGAGGTGGTAGAGCCATGCAGCCGACCGATCCCGCTCCTGCGCCTTCTCCGTGCTTCCACGGAGGCGCGTTCTTCGAGGCCATCGGCACGAGGTTCGACGACCTGAGTCGGTCCGCCGGCGTCGTCAACGCCGACGTGCTCGACGCCTGGTTCCCGCCGGCACCTGCGGTCCTGCAGGCGCTGCAAGAGCACCTGCCGTGGTTGCTCCGCACGTCTCCGCCGACCGATTGCGGCGGCGTCCTCGAGGTCGTCTCCGACGTGCGCGGCGTGCCGACCTCGTGCCTCCTGCCGGGCGCCGGTTCCTCGGACCTGATGTTCCTGGCGCTGCCGCGGTGGCTGACGCCGAGCTCGCGCGTTGCCCTGCTGGACCCGACCTACGGCGAGTACCGGCACATCCTCGACCACGTCGTCGGCTGCGAGGTCCGCGCGCTCCCGTTGCGTCGAGGAGACGGTTACGAGGTCGACATGGACGAAGTGCTCGAGGCCGCATCGAGCAGCGACCTGCTGATCCTCGTCAACCCGAACAGCCCGACCGGCCGACACGTCCCTCGTAGCCGGCTCGTGCGCCTGCTCGACGAGCTGCCGCTCCGTACGCGCGTCTGGATCGACGAGACCTACGTGGAGTACGTCGGCACCGAGCAGTCGCTCGAGTCCGACGTTGTCCACCGGCCGCCCGCGGTCGTCTGCAAGTCTATGTCCAAGGTCTACTCTCTGAGCGGCGCGCGCGCGGCGTACCTGTGCGGCTCGCCTGAGCTGCTTGAGCCGCTACGACGCTTCGTGCCGCCTTGGGCCATGAGCCTGCCGGCGCAGGTCGCCGCCGTCGCAGCGCTCCAGTCCCTCGACTACTACGCGGCTCGCTACCAACAGACGCACCGTCTGCGCGACGGCCTCGCGGACGCGCTCGGTGCGCTGCCGGGCGTCGACGTGCTCCGAGGCGTCGCGAACTACCTGCTCTGTCACCTCGACGAAGGGTCGCCGACCGCAGCAGAGGTCGTCGCGCGCTGTCGGGAGGTCGGCGTCTACGTGCGCGACGCAGAAGGCATGGGACGCGGCATGGGGCCTCGCGCGCTCCGAACCGCCGTCAAGTCCGCCGCGGACAACGAGAGGATCGTCACCGCGATCCGTGACGCCGTGCGGCCTCGCGCTGCGGCAGAGTTGTCGCGCTAGTCAGCCTGGGGCTCCAGCGCGAGCCGTGCTGCGGCCTCGGCGTGCAGACGCGCCGTGTCGAACAGCGGCACTTCGGCGTCCTCGGGCCGCAGCAAGAGCCCGATCTCGGTGCAGCCCAGCACGACGCCGCCTGCGCCGGCGCGCTGCATCGCGCCGACGATCCGCTGGAACTCGGCGCGAGAAGCGGCCTCCACCTGCCCTCGGCAAAGCTCGTCGTAGATGACGCGGTGGACGACGGCCCGGTCGTGCTCTTCGGGGACTACGACCTCGAGGCCGTGCTGCTCCTGCAGCCGTCCCTTGTAGAAGTCCTCCTCCATCGTGAAGCGCGTGCCGAGCAGGCCGACCTTGGAGACGCCCCGCTCCCGGGCGTGCTCGGCGGTCGCGTCCGCGATGTGCAGCAGCGGCAGGTCGACGGCGGCCTCGATCTGGGGAGCGACGATGTGCATGGTGTTGGTGCAGAGCACGAGGAAGTCGGCGCCTGCGCGGGCGACCGAGCGGGCGGCGTCGGCGAGCAGGGTCCCGACCTCTTCCCAGCGGCCCTCGTGCTGGAGCTCCTGGAGCTCGTGGAACTCGACGCTGTGCATCGCGACGCGCGCCGAGTGCAGCCCGCCGAGCCGGCTCGCGACGAAGCGGTTGACCACCTGGTAGTAGGTGACCGTCGACTCCCAGCTCATCCCGCCGATCAGGCCGATGGTCTTCATCGCGGCAGGCTACCGGCCCAGCAGCCCTCGCCGCGCCAGATTGTGCATCAGCGCGGCGTGCCCGAAGTCCCACCGCGGGATCGTGTGGCAGTGCTGCACGCGGTTCTGCAGCGTCCCGAGCTGTGGTGACGAGATGCGCACGACGTCGCCGAGGTGGTGCGTGAAGCCCTGGCCCGGCTGGTCGCGGTCCTGCGTCGGCGCGAACAGCGTGCCGGTGAACAGCGCGATCCCGTCGGGGTACTGGTGGCTCTCGTGGATCGTCTGACGAACGAGCTCGGTCACGTCGCGGCTGATGCTGGTCATCGGGCTGACCTCGCGGAGCGCGAACCCGTCCTCGCCCCGGATCTCGAGCGCGACCTCGGCGCTGCGAACGTCGTCGAGGCAGAACGTGTCGTCGAACAGGCGCACGAACGGCCCGATCGCGGCAGACCCGTTGTTGTCCTTGGCCTTGCCGAGCAGCAGCGCGCTCCGGCCCTCGATGTCGCGCAGGTTGACGTCGTTGCCGAGCGTCGCGCCGACGATCTCACCGCGCGGATCCACGATCAGCACGACCTCGGGCTCGGGGTTGTTCCAGGACGAGATCTCGAGCACGCCGACGTCGTCGCCGACGCCGACAGCAGAGAGCGCCTGTGCCTTGGTGAACACCTCGGCGTAGGGGCCGATACCGACCTCGAGGTACTGCGACCAGAGGCCTTCTTGCTGCAGCACCTGCTTGACCTGTTCGGCTGCGGCCGAGCCGGGCACGACGCTCGAGATCTCGGCGCCGATGCGGTCCTTGATCTGCGCGCGGACGGCCTCGGCCCGCGCGCTGTCGCCGCCGGCGCGCTCTTCGATCACGCGCTCGAGCGCGCTGACCATGAACGTCACGCCGCACGCCTTGATTGGCTGCAGGTCCACCGGCGCGAGGAAGCGCGCGTGGTCCTCGTCCCGAGTTTCGGCCAGCGCGCCGCGCAGGAGGTCCTCGACGCTGCCGACGCGCTGCAGCGCGCCCGGCCCGCGCGCTCGCCACGACGTGTCGCCGGAGAAGAGTTCGGACGACGTCGGCCCGATCGGTGAGAGGTCGAACACGCCGTCTGCGTGCACCCAGACCGGGCTCGGCCCTGCGCAGCTGCCGGTGGCCGCGGCGGGCAGCCACGCGCGGCCGACGAGCGTGCCGGCGAAGCCGTCCTCCGGCAGAAAGGCCTGCAGTTCCTCGTCCATCGATCCAGTGGAGCCGCCGTCGTCGCGCGCGGCAAGCGCCGTCGCGCGGCCTGAGCGGCTGCCGCGCCGTCACCGTGCAGCTGCCGGCCGACCCGCTGCGCAGCGGGGACCTCCTGCTCACGCTCGCGCTACCGTCCGAGTCGGACCCGCACGCCGTGGCGGTCCTACCCGACTCCGTGCTCGACTGATGCGGGCGCTGCGCGACCTCGCGGCTACACTCGGCGACGAGGACATGCCCGTGCGAACCGCTCTGATCGTCTCGTTCCTGCTGCTGCTGACCGTCACGGGCTGCGCGACGGCCCCCGACGCGAGCGCCCCTGGTGTGGGCGCGCGCGCCGGCTGGGCGATCGCCATCCACGGCGGCGCGGGCACGATGAACCCCAACGCGCCCAAGGAGCGGCTGCAGGCCTACCGGGACGCGATGACGGTGGCGCTGACGCTCGGCCGCGACCTGCTCGAGGACGGCGCTTCGGCGCTGGACGTCTGCGAGGCGGTGGTGCGCTCGATGGAGGACAACCCGCGGTTCAACGCGGGCCGCGGCGCGGTGTTCAACGAACAGGGCCAGCACGAGCTCGACGCGTCGATCATGGACGGCGCGACGATGCGGTGCGGCGCGGTCGCGGGCGTGCGCACGGTGCGCCACCCGATCACGCTGGCGCGCAAGGTGATGACGGACACGCGCCACGTCCTGCTCGCAGGCGAGGGCGCCGAGAAGTTCGCCGACATCGCCGGTGTCGCGCGGGTCGAGAACTCCTGGTTCGACACCGACGGGCGCCGCCGGTCGCTCAACCGGCTGCTGCGCGACCGCGAACGCACCGGCTCCCTCGCGCCGACCGACCGGCGGCACGACTACGGCACCGTGGGCTGCGTCGTGCTCGTCGCCGCGGGTCGTCTGGCGGCGGCCACGAGCACCGGCGGGATGACCGGCAAGCGCTGGGGGCGGGTCGGCGACACGCCCGTGCTCGGCGCCGGCAACTACGCCGACAGCTGGGCCGCGATCAGCTGCA
>JBERSB010000615.1:0-3778 GCA_041236755.1 Luminiphilus sp.
CGCGTCGCCGCCAAGGGGCGCCCGAAGCGTCACCGCTACGAGGGCGTCTACCGGCTCACCGGCCGGGTCATCCGCGGCGTGCGCGACCAGAAGCCGCTCAAGGGCTACCTCGCCATCACCAGCCGCCACCTGTTCTTGAACCTCGCCTCGGCTGGGCCGTCGGCCGACCGTCCGCTGGTCAACGCCGGCGTGCGCGAATGGCGCGAGACCGACGGCGGCATCCGCACGACCGCGCGCCTGGACTACTTCTCGGACGGCGCCGGCAAGCTGCACTTCGTCAAGGACGGCAAAGAAGAGGTGCGGGCGATCCGCATGATGCAGGGCGGCCTGCGGGTCGTGCAGGCAGACGAGACGTACCTCGAGTTCGAGCGCGTCGAGTAGGCGCCGCTCAGCGCCGCAGCGCGCGCAGCTCAGGCGAACGCATCAGCAGGTGCGCCGCGAAGTAGACCGCGACGCCTGCGAGGATCGGGAGCGCGAGGCCGAAGACGGCGCGGTCCAGCAGCGACGCATCGTCGGTCGACGTGCGCACGAGCGGCACGACCGCGCACATCACGGCGGTCGCCGCGGTGCAGCGCAGCCACGACGCGCCCAACCCCTGCCCCGCCGGCGCGAGTCGGCGGAAGCGCCTGGCGAGCAGCGCGGCGTTGCAGATCGAGGTCACGCTCGTCGAGAGCGTCAGCGCCGCCGTGCCGAGCCCGGTGGTCAGCAGCAGCGTCACGCTGATCGCGACGTTGAGCACGACCAGCCGCGCCGCGATCCGCGCCGGGGTCGCCGTGTCGCCGACGGCGTAGAAGGCCCGCGCGTAGAGCTGTGCGAGCGCGATGAACGGCAGGCCCGCGACGAGGCAGCTCGCGGTCAGGACCGTCTTGGGCACGTCTTCGCCGCCGAACCGTCCGCCGACGAACAGCACGTCGACGACCTCGTGCGCGAGCACGATCAGTCCGGCTGCTGCCGGCAGCGTGACCATGACGGTCGCCGCCGCCGTGCCGTCCAGGGTCGCGCGCATCTCCTTGCGGCCGTCGACGTCGGCTTCGCCCGCGAGCTTGGGGAACACGGCCTGCGCGAGCGCCAGCGCGGTGAGCGCGTGCGGGAACAGCAGCAGCCGGTTGGAGAGGTAGACGTAGACGTTCGCGCCTGGCGCGATCAGGTAGTAGGCGAGGAACTGGTCGATCAGGCTGCTGATCTGGTTGAGCGACATGCCGAGCACGGTCGGCCCCATCGCGGCGAACACCGCGAACGCGGCGGTGCCGCGCTTCGGCAGCCCCAGGCGCGGCAGCCCGAGCTCCCCGCGGCGCCACAGCGGCAGCGTGACGATCAGCAGCTGGACGAAGCCGCCGACGGCGAGGCTCCACGCCGCGAACGTCGCCACCTCGGTGTCGGCCTCGAACCCGAGCGGCTTGGCGGCCACCAGCGCCGCGATCCAGATGATGTTGAGCGCGACCGGGATCGTCGCGGGTAGCGCGAACACGCCGAGCACGTGCAGCGCGCCGGTCGCGACCGCCGCGAGGCAGATCGGCAGCGCGTAGACGAACAGCACGGCGTTGAGCGCGAGCAGCAGCCGGATCGACTCCGGGCCGCCCTGGTCGGGGACCGGCAACCAGCTGGCCGGCACCAGCAGGCTGCCGACCGCGACCGCGAAGCACAAAGGGGCCAGGATCGTGACGATCGTGCCGGCGACCTCTTCCAGCAGGCGCTTGGCGGCCAGGGGGTCTTGCTGCCGGAGCTTCTTGTAGCGCGGGATCAGCGACGCGGGCAACGCCCCCTCGCCCAGCAGGCGCCGCATCAGGTTGGGCAGCATCCACGCCAGCAGGAACGCGCCCTGCACCCAGCCGGCGCCGAGCGTCTGCGCCATCAGCCGGTCGCGGACGAGCCCGAAGATGCGCGACAGCAGCGTGATCGCGGAGATCGAGGTTGCGGCTCGGGCGATGCGATACATGAACGCAGAGGCCCCCGAACGAGCGTTGTGCGTCGGGGCCCATTCGGAACAATGCCCACTGGGCGCGCAACATGCGAAGGATCTTCGTCGGTGACATCCAGGGCTGTCGTGAGCCGCTCGAGCGGCTGCTCGACGCGGTGGGCTTCGTGCGCGGCCAGGACCAGCTCGTGCCGGTCGGCGACATGGTCAACAAGGGGCCGGACTCCGAGGGCGTGCTCGACCTGCTGATCCAGCTCGACGCGGCGCCGGTGCTGGGCAACCACGACCTGCACTGGATGGAGCGCGGCCGCGCTCCGGGTCGGCACCTCGACTGGCTGCGCGCCCAGCCCTTCGTGCGCGTCTTCGACGACGTGCTCGCCGTGCACGCCGGCCTGCACCCGGCGTGGCGCGAGGAGCAGCTGACGCAGCTCTCAGAGGAGCAGCAGCATTACGCGGTCAACGTGCGCTACTGCGACGCGGCCGGCGCGCAGCCCGCGCGGGACTGGCCGCCGCCGGGGCCGCCGTATCGGCCCTGGGACGACTTCTACACCGGCGGCAAGCGCGTGGTCTTCGGCCACTGGGCCCGCCGCGGCCTGGTGATACGGCCGCAGTGCGTGGGCCTCGACACCGGGTGCGTCTACGGCGGCCAGCTGAGCGCGTGGATCACCGAGGAGGACCGGATCGTGCAGGTCGACGGCTGGCGCACCGACGTCAGCCCAAGACGCGCGTGACCTCTTCGCGCACGATCGGGATCAGGAAGTCGGCGAGCGCGCGGTTGGCGTAGCACGCGAACGCGACGTTGGTCGTGACGTCGAGCGGCGCGTCCAGGGGCGCGCCGAAGGGATCGCAGACGACGCAGCCCGCCTGCTCCGCGACCAGAAACGTCGCGAGGTCGTAGGGACGGCAGGCGAGCGACGAGGTCACGCCGAGCTTTCGGTAGACGAGCGGCCGCACGTCGAGCACGAACCGGTCGCGGCCGAGCGCGACCTCGGCCAGCTGGCCGCCCGAGCAGATGTACTGGTCGGTGTAGACCTCGGCCTTCTCGGGGTTCCAGCCGCCCATGGCGCGCTTCGTGATCGCGTCGTCCAGCTCGGCGATCAGCGCCTTGCCGCCCGGGAAGAAGCTCGCGACCGACGCGAAGCCGTGCCGGATGTCGGGCGCTGCGCTCGGCAGCGGCCGCAGCGCGGTCGAGGTGCCGCGCACGAGGTCCTGGCGCTCTGCCTGGGTCGGCGCGCCGGCAGCGGCCCACAGCACGTCGCTGACGTGCTGGCGGGTCGTCGGCAGCTCGGTCATCACGGCTGCCTCGATGTCGCGCAGGCGCGTATCCGCGCCCTTGTCGGGTGCGATGGCCATCAGGCACCAAGCGCTGCGCTTGTCGTACATGAGCCCGCGTGTGCCGTCGATCGGATCGACCAGAAGCCGGAACGGCGGTCCGCCGAGCCCAGGCCGTCCGAACTCGACGCCGGCGGCTTGCAGACCCTCTGCGACCAGCACGAAGTGCTGCTCCTCGCCCCACTCCGTGCAGCGCTGCAGCAGCCGCCCCTCGACCTCTACGTCGATCCCGAAAATCGTGTCGCCGTCGTCGTCGCGCCCCGTGCGCGCCAGGTGCGTGGTCGCTTGTGCTCGCATGTGCGCCGCGAGCGCGTCCCTCAGCTCGGCCTGCAGCGCGCGCATGCGCTGGATCAAGGAAGCGTGGTCGAGCTTGGTCATCACGGAGGCGCCGGGCATGGTATACCGACCTCACCCTTGGGGCCCTTAGCTCAATTGGTTAGAGCCGGCGGCTCATACCCGCTTGGTTGCAGGTTCGAGTCCTGCAGGGCCTATTCTCCCGAATGCTGTTCATGGCGGTCTACGGGCGCTGCC
>JBERSB010000616.1:0-4663 GCA_041236755.1 Luminiphilus sp.
TGGCGACCACCCGCCCCGAGACGATGCTCGGTGACACCGCGGTCGCCGTCCACCCCGACCCTGCCGGCGCCCTGGAGCTGGCCATCACCGCGCAGCAAGCGACGTTGGCCGCGGCAGGGGAGAAGGAGCGCGCCGACGCTGAGCGTGAGCTCGAGCGACTGCAAGCTCGCAGGGACGACGTGATCCCGGCGCTCGTCGCCATCGCGGCGCTCGCGCGGAGCGGCGGCAAGGTGATGCTGCCGTTGATGGAGCGCGAGATCCCGATCGTCCTCGATGAGTGGGCCGACCCGACGCTCGGCACAGGCTGCGTGAAGATCACGCCTGCGCACGACCCCAACGACTACGACGTCTGGCAACGCCACCAGCACATCGGCGCGGTCAACATGCTGAACCCCGACGGGACGGTGTCCAAGGCGGGCGGCAAGTACGCCGGCCTCGACCGCTTCGCTGCGCGCGAGCAGGTGCTCACAGACCTGGACACCGCGGGCCTGCTCGACCGCATCGAGGACCGGCAGATGGAGGTCGACCACTCGGACCGGTCCAAGACCATCATCGAGCCCTACCTCAGCAAGCAGTGGTTCGTGAACATGGGCGACGTCGACGGCGGCGTCGTCATGGGGCGCGGCACCGACAAGGAGTTCCGGAGCACGGGCCTCGCGCAGGCAGCGATGGACGCGACCGCAGGCGCGCTGCCCGCGTTCGCCGACGGCGCGCCGCGCAAACAGGTCGTGTTCCACCCCGACCCGGAGCGCTACCGCAACATGCACGACCGCTGGTTGGGCGAGAAGCGCGACTGGTGCATCAGCCGGCAGCTCTGGTGGGGCCACCGGATCCCGGTCTGGCGCGGCGACATGGAGACGCAGAAGCTCCTGATGCTCGAGCCGATGCTGCAGGGCCAGCTAGACCGCGACGACGTCGCGGCGTGGATCCTGATGCCCGACGGCGCGCGCTGCGCGCCCACCGAGGCGTTCGAGCGGCTGAAGGGCGCCGAGGCGCCCGCGTCCGTCGAGGTCCAGCTGTGCTTTCTGGAGCAGCAGGCCGACGACGCGATCGCGCCGATGCTGCAGGGTGCCGGCCTCGAGCTCGACCCCGACGTGCTCGACACCTGGTTCAGCTCCGCGCTCTGGCCGCACAGCACGCTCGGCTGGCCGAACCCCGAAGACGCAGCGGTCGACGAGGGCCAGGCGCCGCTCGGCAGCCGCGACGGCGCGCCGGACTCGCTGAGCTACTACTACCCTGGCAGCTGCCTCGTGACCGGCCGCGACATCATCACGCTGTGGGTCGCGCGCATGATCATCAGCGGCCTCTACAACCTCGGCGACGTGCCGTTCACCGACGTGTTCCTGCACGCGACGATCCTCGACGGCAAGGGCGTGCGCATGTCGAAGTCCAAGGGCAACGGCATCGACCCGCTGGACATCATCGACCGCTACGGCGCCGACGCGCTGCGCTACGTCGTCTGCGAGCTGCAGACCGGCACGCAGGACGTGCGGCTGCCCGTGCAGGCGATCTCGCCGTTCACCGGAGACGGCGAGGACGAGCGGCTGGTCGACCTCGCGACGGCGAAGCCCGGCCCCTACCTCGGCACGTTCGTCGACCCGGTGACCGAGCAGCCGATGGACCTGATTGGGCAGTACGCCAACGAGGGCATCACGCCGGCCAAGGCGACCAGCGACCGCTTCGCGATCGGCGCCAACTTCTGCAACAAGCTGTTCAACGCGGCGCGCTTTGCGTTCCTGAACCTCGAAGGCACCAGCTTCGCGCCGCTCGACCCGAGCGCGCTCGCCGTCGAGGACCGCTGGGTGCTGTCGCGGCTGCGTCGCGCGATCGACGCAGTGCACACCCACCTCGCCGACTACAACCCGTCGGCGGCGATCCAGACCGCGCGCGACTTCTTCTGGTCCGAGCTGTGTGACTGGTACCTGGAGATGCTGAAGCCGCGCATGAAGGACGGCGCGGACGCCGCGGCCAAGCGCACCGGCCAGCAAGTGCTCGCCGCCGTGCTCGACCAGACCCTGCGTCTGCTGCACCCGTTCGTGCCGTTCTTGACCGAGACGCTCTGGGAGCAGCTCCGATCGCTGGCGCCCGAGCGCGGCATCGCAGCGCCGTTCGCGCAGAGCGACATGCTGGTGCACGCCGCGTGGCCGACCGCCGAGGCGACTTGGCGGGACGACGCCGTCGAGGCCGACGTCGCCCGCATGCAGGAGTGGTGCGTCGCGATCCGCGAAGCGCGCGCTCGCTACCAGATCGCGCCGCGAGAGCGGATCGACGCGCGCTTCCGGGCGGGCGGCGCCACCGCCGACATGCTCAACAAGACCGAGGCGCTGCTCGCGAACATGGCGGGCCTCGGCCAGACGTCCGTCGGCTCCGACCTGCAGCGCACCAAGGACAGCGCCACGGTCGTGCTCGGCGACAGCAAGGCGTTCCTGCTCGGCGTCGTCGACCTCGACAAGGAGCGCCAGAAGCTCGAGAAGGAGCAGAAGGCGCTCGAGGGCAAGATCGGCGGCGTCGAGAAGAAGCTCTCGAACGAAGGCTTCCTCGCCAAGGCCCCGCCGGCGGTCGTCGAAAAGGAGCGCGGTAGCCTCGAGGCGCTGAAGGCGCAGCTGCACGGCGTCCAGCAGAGCCTCGCCGAGCTGGCGTGACGCTGCCGTGCGCGACCTGAACGAGTCCCTGCAGGAGCTCTACGGCTTCGCGTCGTTCCGCGGGCCGCAGCGCGAGATCATCGAGCACCACCTCGACGGCGAGAGCGCGCTGGTGCTGATGGCGACCGGCGACGGCAAGTCGCTCTGCTACCAGCTGCCGGCGTTCGTCGGCGACGGCCTGACGATCGTCGTGTCGCCGCTGATCGCGCTGATGGACGACCAGGTCACTGCGCTGCAGGCGCGCGGCCTGCCGGCGACCTGCATCCACAGCATGCTGGACAAGCACGAGCGGCAGGCGCGGCTCGACGCGGCGCTCGCGGGCGAGGTCCGGCTGCTCTACTGCACGCCCGAGCGCTTCCGCGTCGCGGGCTTCCTCGACAAGATCCTGGGCGCCGACGTGCGGCGGCTGGCGATCGACGAGGCCCACTGCCTGAGCCAGTGGGGACACGACTTCCGCCCCGACTACCAGCGGCTGGGTGAGGTCCGCGCAGCGCTCGGCGACGTGCCGTGCCTGGCGCTGACCGCGACGGCGACGCCCCAGGTGCAGCAGGACATCCGCGCGACGCTCCGGCTCGAAGACGCGCGGCTGTTCCACACCGGCATCGCCCGCGACAACCTCGCGCTGTCCGTGCACCACGCGCTGACCGACCAGGACAAGCTGGACCGCCTCGAGCAGGTGCTGCGGCGCTCGGGCGGACCGGCGATCGTCTACTGCGCGCTGATCAAGGACCTGCGCATGCTGGAGGCCGAGCTGCAGCGGCGCGACTTCTGGCCGATGGTCTACCACGGCGACCTCTCGGCCCACGAGCGCCGCACCCAGCAGGCCCGGTTCCAGGAGCGTGACGACGCGCTGATGCTCGCGACCAACGCGTTCGGCATGGGCGTCGACAAGGCGGACATCCGCGCGATCGTGCACTGGCAGCTGCCGCGCACGCTGGAGGCCTACTACCAGGAGGTCGGCCGCGCCGGCCGCGACGGCGGCGGCGCGTACTGTGAGCTGCTCTACCGCGAGGAGGACCTGGTCATCCAGCGCAACTTCACCGAGTGGGCCAACCCGACCGCGGACTTCGCGTGCGACGTGATCGACCACATGGTGTCGCTCGGCGACCGGCTGCACGCCGCCGACGTCGCCACGCTGCGCGAGACGTTCCTGCACAAGAACCGCCACGACGGCAGGGTGGACACCGTGCTCCGGCTGCTCCGCACAGCGGGCTGCACGACCGGCGAAGCGGGGCTCGACCTCGCGCTGGTGCGCGTCCCCGACGCGGGCGAGGTCGCGTCGTGGCTCCCGGACGACAAGCGGCAGAACGACCTGATGGGCCTGCTCAAGATGGTGCGCTACGCGAGCGAGCCCGCGTGCAGGAAGCGCACCGTGCACGCGCACTTCGGGTTCGAGGACGACTTCGAGGCCGGCTGCGGCTCCTGCGACGTGTGCGTCGAGCTCGCGGCGTGGCAGGACGAGCACATGCCCTCGCCCAAAGCGCTGACGCGCGGCCGCGGCGACGCCGAGGTCGCCGCGGACGACCCCACGCACGGCCTGCAGCGCGGCGACTGGCTCGACGTCCAGGGGATCGGCCTGTGCTGCGTCGGGCGCGTGCACCGCCCCGGCGACCGGGCGCGCGTCGACGTCGAGCGCGCCTCCGACCTCAAGGCCCGCACGATCGACCTGCGCCGCAAGCAGTGGCGGCGCGTCGAGCGCTAGTCGCGCGTGGAGATGCCCGGGCACGTGCGCTGCACCAGCCGGAGCAGCGCCTCGTCGTCCAGGACCTCGGGCCAGAACGGCCAGTCCCGGCACTTCTGCGGTTTGACCTCGTGGATGCTGCAGGCCGCCTCCTTGCCGTCGACCAGGAACACGCAGCGACCGCCGACTCCCTCCTTCAGCTGCTCGCCGTCGGGCTGCAGGTAGCGGCTCGCGAACGCCGCCTCCGTCATGCCCAGGTGCGCCGCGATGCGCGCGCGCTCGGCTCCTCGCACGCGCACGAAGCCGCCGGGGATCGCGCAGCAGTTGCCCGAGCGCCGGC
>JBERSB010000617.1:0-3766 GCA_041236755.1 Luminiphilus sp.
GCCGAGCTGCAGGCGTCTGGCCAGAGTGTCGCGCGCCTGGCCGCGACCGCGACCGCGCTCGGCCAGATCGGCGACCGCCGGTGTCTTCCAGCGCTCCGGGAGCTGGCCTCCGACGACGCGGCGAAGCCGCTCAGCCGCGCGTTCGCCGCGGTCGCGCTCGGCAGCGTCTGCGACAAGGACCCGCTGCCCTGGAACGCCGCCTACGCCAGCTACATCAACTACCGGGCGTCCACCGAGACTCTGACCGACGGCGGCGCAGGCATCCTCGACCTGCTCTGAGCGGCCGCTAGAGCCGGGCCAGCATCAGCGCGAGCACGGCACCCGCAGCGACCACGGCCGCACCGAGCCAGCCGTTGCGCACAGCGGCGGCTTCCGCAGCGGTGAGCGGCTCGAGCTCTGCGCGCAGCGACGCCTCGCGCGCCTCGAGCGTCCGGCGCAGCGCCGGCTCCTCGCACTGCGCGAGGCCCGCAGCGTATTCGCGCGCAGCGCTGCGCAGCTGCCGGCGGTACCAGCGGGCGTCGCCGGCCTGCAGCCGTAGGTATGCCGAGTCTCCTGCGCTTGCTTCGACGGCGCGGAAGACCGCCTCGTGGTCGCCGCCCTGGTTCGACTCGAACGCAGCCTGCTCCGCGCCCGTGATCGGGTTCTGGCCGCTCGGGACCAAGAGCACGTCCGGGTCCCCGCTCCCCGCCACGTAGCTGTCCAAGAGCAGTTCGTCGAGCAGCGGCTGGTCGTCGCAGAGCACGGGGCCCGCACCCTCGAGCGTGCGCCACCTAGACGCGTCGCTCGCGTGCGCGAGCATGTCTCGCCAACGCGCGCGGTCCGCCTCGCTCAGCCTGCCGAGCTCCCCATGCGCCATGAGCGCCCCCGGCACGATCGCCCGGCCCTGACGGGCGACGACCAGCGCGTTGCGGCTGTTGGGGACCCGCAGCACGCGGACCTCATCGAACACCGCGGCCATCGTGCCCACGATCGCGCGCAGCACTGCGTCGTCGAGCCGCAGCGCGCCAACGTTGCATGCGAGCACGCCGCCGTCCGCAAGCCTCGCGCGCGCGGCCTCGAAGAACTCCCGGCTGGCGAGGTGTGCGGGCACGTAGACCTGGTGCGCGTAGGCGTCGACGTGGATGACGTCCCAGCTTGTGTCCGCGTTGGCCAGGAACTGCCGGCCGTCCATCGCGAACCGCTCGCCAGAGGCCTTGTCTCCGCCGAAGTACGCGTCCCCCAGCGCCATCGTGTCCGCGTCGATGTCCACGGCGTCGACGGACACGCCTGGATAGAGCGCGGCGTAGATGCGTCGAAGCGTGCCTGCCGCGTCTCCGATCGACAGCGCGCGGAGCCCCTCGGGCGCAGCGCCTTCGCGCGCGAGCAAAGGAGCGATGCCGTGCCAGTCGTAGTAGGCCCCGCCGGTGAAGACCGATCCGTCGATCCAGAGCGAGTGGAACGAGTCCAGCCCTTCGTTGATGACCAGGGTGGTTTGCGCCCCCCCTTGCAGGTCGCGGCGCTGCACCTGCAGGAACTGGTACGGCGTCTCGCGCTCGGCGAGCAGCACCACGCCATCAGGAGCTTCGCGCAGCGGTCCGCCGTGGAGCCCGGACGACCCCAACACGGCGAGCAGCATCAGGCCCGGACTCCAACGTCGCCGTCCGCCTGCGACGACCACTGCTCCGAGCAACAGCACAGCTGCGGAGACCAGCAGCGCCAGCCGGCAGCCCAGAGACGGCACGAGCCAGTGCGTGGCGAGGAACGTGCCCAAGAGGCTGCCCACGGTGCCTGCAGCCGCAATGTCGCCGGCAGCGCGCCCTACGCCCGCACCCGCCCGCGCCCGCAGCGTCACCAGCAACGGCGAGACCGCGGAGAGCAGCAGCAGCGGCGGCGCGAAGACGACGGCGGTGGCGACGAGCGAGCCGCGGATCAACGCGGGCATCGCAGCGTCGAGCGGCAGGTTGTCGGGCAAGAGCGCGTCCCCGAGCCACGGCGCCGCGAGCGGTCCTACGGCCAGCAGCAGCGCGCCTGCGAGCAGCAGCCTGCCCGGCCACACCTCCGCGGCTTCGCGGGCTCCGAGGCGACCACCGAGCGCCGCGCCGATCGCCATGGCCGCCAAGATGACGCCGATGACGTTGGTCCAGACGTAGGCGCTGTCGCCGAAGTGCGGCGCGAACAGGCGTACGGCCGTGAGCTCGGCCGCCATCACGCCGAAGCCGGTCGCGGCGGCCGCCGCGATCGCCCGCACAGGCCCGAGGCCGTCCGCGCCGTCCGCGGTTCGGGCCACTACTTCGGAGCCTTCTCGCCGGAGTCCTTCTCCTCGGACTCCTTGGGCACGGTCGTGACGTAGCGCACGGGGAACAGGTAGTCCCAGTCGTTGCGCGTCACCATGCGGCTCTGCATGTCCCGGAACGAACGCCGGCGCGTCTCCTGAACGGCCTTGCCGTTGACGACGATCGTGAACTCCTTGCCGAGGTCGACGAGGTCGTCGTTCAGCAGCAACTCGAAGCGTTCGACGCTCTTGGCCTCGACGGTGATGCGGTTCTGCTCACGGTCTGCCTCGACGAGGAGCCGCGGCTGGTTCTCGCCCGACGTGGTCAGCAGCGACTCCGCCGTGAAGATGTTCACCCAATAGGCCTTCTTGAACCGGTCGTGGTTCGGCTCGAGCACGACCTTCTTCGGCGCCATCACGCGGCGTTGCTTGGCCATCCACTCCAGGATCTCCGCCGACGAGTCCAGGTGCGGAGCAGCTCCCTTGGCGTCGCTCACCGTGACCATGCCCGGGCACGCAGCATCGAGCCGGCCCTTCAGCGAGTCCACGGCCTGTGCGTTGTCGCCGCCCTTGAGCATCAGCACCGGCAGGTTGCTGAGGCTGCCGAAGCGGAGCCCGTCGGGGTCGATCGGATCGCGCAGGATCAAGCCGGCGAAGCGGTCGGGGAACAAGGACGCTAGCCGCAGGCCGTAGCCGCAGGCCTCCTCACCGCAGTCGAGGAAGATCTGGTCACGCTCGACGTTGTAGTTGTTCAACACGAAGCCCAGCGTGCCGAGCACGGTCCGGTTGCGGTTGTTCTCCTGCGCCTCGGCGCCGTCGCGGTTGTAGTCGGGCACCGGGTCGAGCTCGAGGCCGTCGGGGATCTGCGGGATGTGCACGATGTGGCTGTCCATCATCCCGCTGCCCTCCCAGACCTTCGCGAAGTAGTCGGCCGCCTTCGACCACTTGCCCGCCTTGCCGCTCGGCAGGCAGACGATGGTCTTCCACGGCTCCTTCTCCTTGTACTTCTTGGGCACGTAGATGCCCCACTTCAGGTCCGAGCCCGACCCCATCGACTGCGCATACAGCTTGCCCTTGCCGTGCTTGGGCTTGCCGGGCGAGAAGCAGTTGTGGAACACGGCCTTCAGGTCCGACATCGACCCGAGCAGGTCGCCCTTGGACTCGGCCTTCTCCCAGGCGTCCTCGAACGACTCCTTGGCCTTGCGGCGCGCCTTGCCCGCCTTGCTCCGCGCCTTGCCCTCGGCGGAGTCGTAGGTGATCTCCGCGTCGAGGTACTTCTTCAGCTTGTCCGCCAGCGTCTTCTGGTCGCGGGCGCTGAGGATCGCCTTGTCGCCTTGATCTTGCGGTGCGGCAGCGAGGATCAGGCTCAAGGAGGCAACAACAAACATGACAGGGTCCTTGGGTTCCGTTCGGAGAAGGGGTCTGCGGACTTGGCAGGAGCGGGCTGCCGGATCGGACGTCAGGCAGCCAGAGCGAGTCTACCGGCGGCCTGAGCCGCCTGCTACCGCCGCCTCG
>JBERSB010000618.1:0-9144 GCA_041236755.1 Luminiphilus sp.
CGAGGGCGACGAAGAGGACGGTCTGCACGGTAGGCGGAAGGCGCGCGCGCAGGCGCCCGCGCCCCATGCTAACGCGGCGTCGACGCGCCGCGAACGTGCGTCGGATCGCGCGCGCCAGCCTCCAGGCTGAGCCACGTCCGGGTCGCGCCGCGGGGTTCGCGGGACGGTGGCCTGCTAGACTGCGCCGATGAAGCGCATCGCCTACACGATCGACCTCGCCGACGATCCGCAGTTGATCGAGGACTACTGCGAGCACCACCGCAATGTCTGGCCGGAGGTGCAGGACGGCCTCAAGTCCGTCGGTCTCCTCGAGATGAACATCTACCGGCTCGGGCGCCGTCTGTTCATGCTGATGGAGGTCGCGGACGACTTCGACGTCGCCACGGGGCTGCCTGCGTATCTGCAGACGCACCCCAGGTGCCAGGAGTGGGAGGACATGATGGATCAGTACCAGTCGCCGCTCCCCGAGGCCAAGCCCGGCGAGAAGTGGTCCGAGATGGAGAACATCTGCCGGATCTACTGACTGCCGCATCTACTGAGACGGTCGTACTGCCGCCGGGCGGAGCGCCGTAGCGGTCACCGGGCGCCGGCCGGCACGTGCTCTGTGAGGTAGCGGGTCATCGTCGTGTAGAGGTGGCGCCGCGTGTTCTTGCCCTCGTAGATGCTGTGGCTTCTGTTGGGGTAGATCTGCATGTCGAACGGCTTGTCGTGCTCGATCAGCGCGTTCACGAGCGCCTCGCAGTTCTGGTAGTGGCAGTTGTCGTCGCCGGTGCCGTAGACGAGCAGCAGGTTGCCCTCGAGGCGGTCGGCCCGGGTGATCGGTGAGCCGTCGACGAAGCCCTGCTCGTTGGTCTGCGGCAGGCCCATGTAGCGCTCCTGGTAGATCGTGTCGTAGAAGCGCTGGTTGGCGACGAAGGCGATCGCGATCCCGGTGTGGTAGAGCTCGGGGTAGCGGAACATCGCGTTGAGCGTCATCGAGCCGCCGCCGCTCCAGCCCCAGATCCCGGTGCGCTCCCGGTCGAGCCACGGCCACCTTGCCTGCAGCGCGCGCAGCGCGTTGGCCTGGTCGATCGGGGCGGTGATGCCGATCTTGCCGTAGACGGACTTGCGCCACGCAGCGCCGCGCGGCGCCGGCGTGCCGCGGTTGTCCATGCTCAGCACGACGTAGCCCTGCTGCGCGAGCATGTGGTGCCAGAGGTAGTTGAAGCCGCCCCAGCGGTCGACGACCGTCTGCGCCGCGGGCTCGCCGTAGACGTAGACGATCAGCGGGTAGCGCTCGCTCGGGTCGAAGTCCGGCGGCTTGATCACCCAGCCGTCCATCTCGACGCCGCCGCCTGTGTCGACGCGGAAGAACTCCTCGCTGCCGAGGTCCAGGCTCGTGAGCTTGTCGCGCAGCGCCTCGTTGTCGGCGAGCGTGCGCAGCGTGCGGTGGCTCGGCAGCTCGACCAGCTCGACCTGCTCGGGCGCGCCGAACGCCGACCACGTGTGCAGCGCGTAGCGGCCGTTGGGGGAGATCTTGTAGGCGTGGCTCCCGCGGGTCTGCGGCGTCAGCCGCTCGAGGTTGCCCTCGCCGTCGAGGCGGGCGCGGTAGAGGAAACGCTGCGTCGCGTCTTCGGGCGACGCGAGAAAGTAGACGTAGCCGCCCGCGTCGTCGATGTGCTGGATGCTGATGACGTCGTAGTCGCCCGCGGTCACGAGACGCACGGAGCCGCCGTCGCGCGAGATGACGTAGAGGTGCCGCCAGCCGTCGCGCTCGCTGACGAACGAGAACTGCGCGCCGCCGTCGAACCACCGCAGGTCGTCACACTCCTCGACCCAGGCCTCGCCGCGGTCGGAGAACACGACCCGCGTCGCGCCGTCGTCGACGTCCGCCAGCGTGACGTCGTTTTGGTTCTGCAACCGGTTGAAGCGCTGGAGGATCAGCTCGTCGGAGCTCTGTGCCCACTCCATGCGCGCGACGTAGTTGTCGCTGAGGTCGCCCGGCAGGTCGATCCAGCGCGTGTCGCCCGCGCCGCTGGCTGCGACGACGCCGACGCGGCAGCGCGGGTTGGCCGTGCCGACCTTGGGGTAGCGGATCGGCGTCGTCTCGGAGTAGAGGCCGGCGGTGTTGTTGATCAGGCGGAACACGCCGACCTCGCTCGCGTCGATCTCCCAGTAGGCGATGCGCGCGCCGTCCGGGCTCCAGCGGAAGCCGTCGCGCAGACCCCACTCCTCCTCGTAGACCCAGTCGAACGTGCCGTTGCTGAGCGTGTCCGAGCCCGTGGTCGTCAACCGCGTGATCGCGTGGTCTGCGAGGTCCTCGACGTAGATGTCGTTCTTGTAGAGGTAGGCCACGCGCGCGCCCTGCGGGTCGAACTTGGCGAACTGCAGCCACGTCGCCTCGAAGTCCCCGCCGAGCTTGTCGAGCGCGCCGCTGTCCCGGTCGAGCACCCAGTAGTCGCCGCGTGTGTTCTGCCGCCAAACGCGTCGGGTGTTGGTCGAGATCAGGACCTTGCTGCCGTCCGGTGAGAACTGGTAGCCCTCGATGCGCAGCGGCGCCTTCTTGCCCGCAGGCACCAGCTGGCGGGCCGCGACCAGCACGCGCCGCTCCCCGGTCGCCGGATCGAACCGCACGAGGTCCTGGCCGCCCTGCGCCGCGGCCTCGAGCGTCGCGAGGCCGCTGTCCTCGAGCCACCACGAGGGGCCGAAGCGCTCCGCCTGGAACTCGGATCCGAACAGCCGGTCGATCGTCAGGCGGCCTTGGTCCTGGCGGTCGCCTTCCTCGCGCGGCGTCCGGTTGCGCTCGGTGGCGACGGCTGCGCAGCCGGCGAGCAGCAGGACCACGCAGATCGCCGGCGACAGCGCCCGCGAGAGAGCTCGAAGTAGAGACAGAGGCATGGCCGCAGGCTACGCCATGACCGCGACCAGGGCGCAGTGCGAATGGCCGGACCGGGCTCGTCCATGCGCGCGGCCAGTCGTCGACCGCCGCGGGCGATAGGCGGGTGTGCGCGCGCGTCAGGTCGGCGCGGCGCGCAGGCGCACCCGCGCGAGCACCGGGTAGTGGTCTGACGGGTAGCGGCCGCCGCGAGGCGCCTGGTCGATGCTCGCGTCCAGCGTCTCGAACTCCTCGGAGACCAACACGTAGTCGATCTTCGCGCCGTCGCGCTTGCCGGTGTAGCCGCCGTTGCCGGTGCCGACCTCGCGCGCGTCGGGGTGCGCCACGCGGAAGGTGTCGCGCAGCGGGTAGTCGCTGTCGGGAGCCTTGAGCGCGGCGATGGCCGGGTTGCTTTCGGCCGCGTTCATGTCCCCGGTCACCAGCACCGGGTCCTTCGTCGCCCGTTCGCCGATGCGGCGCCGAATCAGCGCCGCGCTGTTGGCCCTCGCGAGCTGCGACTGGTGGTCGAAGTGGGTGTTGTAGACGTAGAGCGCGCGGCCGGAGCCGGCGTCCCGCAGGTGCGCCCACGTGCAGACGCGGTAGTGGTGGTGCCGCCAGTGCTTGGAGACGACCTCGGGCGTGTCGCTGAGCCAGAAGGTGCCCGAGTCGAGCAGCTCGAAGCGGTCTCTGCGGTAGAGGATCGCGCTGTACTCGTCCTTGGTGCCGCCGCCGCGTCCCTCGCCGACCTCCGCGTACTGGGGCAGGTCCGCTGCGAGCTGGTCGAGCTGGAAGCGGAAGGCCTCCTGCAGGCCCACGACGTCCGGGTCGTAGCCCCGGACGACGTCCGAGACGAGCGGCCGCCTTTGCGGCCAGCTGTTGTCGCCGTCGTTTGCCTTGCCGTTGCGGATGTTGAAGCTCATCGCCGTCACGGTCACCTCGGCCGGCTGCGGCGTGGCGCTGCAGCTCGCGCACGTCCAAAGGAGCAGGCCTAAGAGGCCCAAGAGCACGATCTCCGAGGTGTTCTTCATGGCAGTAGGCGCGAGCGCGCGTGGATACGGGACCGGCATCGCGCGACCCGATCAAGGCTCCGCTTCGCAAGTCAGCGGTGCGCCGCGCCCTGCTCAGGTGATCAGGGCGAACTCGCCGGTGAGCCCGGGGCCGAAGGCGAGCCCTGCCCACGGACGCGGGACGCGCTGCCGTTCGAACCGCTCGAAGATGTGGAGCAAGGTCGCGCTGCTCATGTTGCCGCGTTCTCGGAGGATCGCCCTGCTGGCCTGCTCGGCCGAAGCCGGCAGATCCAGCGCAGCCCGCACGGCGTCGATCACGCGCGGGCCGCCGGGATGGATCGCCCAGCCGCGGACCGACGCGCGGCTGTGGCCCGCGCGATCGAGCACGGCGTCGACCCAGCTCCCCACCGAGGCGGCGATCCGCTCGGGCACGTCTGCGGCCAGCGTCATCTCGAAGCCGTGGTCCCCGACCTGCCACGCCATCGCGTCGTGCGAGTCGGGCAGGATGCACGACGCGGTGCTGCACAGCACCGCGCCGTGTTCGCTGTGAGCCGGGCCCCCGATCACGGTCGCCGCGGCGCCGTCGGCGAACAGGATGTTCGAGATCAGCCGGTCCATCCGGGTGTCGTGGTGGAAGTGCACGGTCGAGACCTCGACGGTGACCAGCAGGACGCGGTGCGAGGGGTCCTCGAGCGCGAACGCCCGCGCGGCCGCGAGCGCGTTGACGGCGGCGTGGCACCCCATGAAGCCTACGTTGGTTCGCCGCACCGACGGCGGCAGCCCGAGGCGTCGAACGACCTCGAGGTCCGCGCCGGGTGCCGAGAAGCCGGTGCAGCTCGCGGTCACGAGGTGCGTGATCGCGTCGGCCTGGGCGCCCGCAGCGTCGAGCGCAGCCGCCGCGGCGTCGGTCGCGAGGTCGGACGCCGCCTCGTGGTAGAGCGCCATGCGTTCGCGGCTGCCGGGGCGGCGGGGCGTCGACGCTTCCCCGGGCGCGCCGATTCCGTACAGCGGGATCGCTCCGTCGGCAGCGACGACCGCGGCGTGGCGCCGATCGATGCCCGACCGTTCGTGCAGCCGGCGGAGCACGGAGCGGGAGACCTCGTCGGGCGAGAGCAGGTCCATCAGCTCCATCGAGCGCTCGCGGTCCAGGACCCCGCTCGGCACGGCCGTCGTCACCGGGCCCATCGGCACCGCTGTCCTCGGAGCGTCGGTCACGGCTCGGTTCGCGGAGCGAGCCCGGTCGGGCGTGACGCAGCCACGCCGCTGGCCGACGCGGCCAGCCGGGCGCGGAGGGAAGGGACCCACGCGGCGATGCGCAGCATCGCGTGTATCAGGCCAGGGTGGCGCGCCGCGAGCGCGACGGCGCGGCAGCGCATCCGCTCTGCGCGGGTCGAGGCTGCATGGACCGAACGCCACGCTTCGAGGGAGGTCCCGTCGGCCAGCGCGCGATCGACGATGCTCGCGAGCCGGACCGCTCCGACGAGGGCCCACGACATGCCCTCGCCCGTGAAGGGCTCGACGTAGCCCGAGCTGTCTCCGACGCACGCGATGCGCCCCGCGGCGACCCGGCGCCGGCGCGTGAGCCGCGCCGTGCCCCGCCAGCGGGCGTCGCCGACGGCCGCGGCGAGCTCGGCGCGGCCGTCGCTCTCCAGCAGCCGGGCTGCGCGCCGGCCCGGCCCGCCGGCCCGCCGCGTCGCCGCGGGGTCGAGGGCAGCGGCGAGGTCGAGCCGTCCGTCGGGCAGGCGCACGACGCCGAGGTAGCCCTCGCGGCCGGTGAGCATCGCGAGCGTGCCTTGCGGCGGCGCGTCGTCGGGGACTTCGTCTCGACAGAGGTTGAGCCCGGCGCCGAAACGGCCGGCGCCGCCGAGCGTCCATTCGAACGCCGCGTGGCCCTCGAGCGCCTTGCCGTCGAGTCCGTCGGCGACGACCACGATGCGCGGAGCACGCGCGGCCGTCGCGCCTGTGTCGAGGTCGACGGTCTCGACGGTTCCGTCCGGGCGGACGGTGGCGCGGGTCCGCTCGTGCACGACGACGCCGCGGTCCTTCGCCGCTTCGACCAGCGCGTGGTCGAGGCGCTCGCGTGAGAGGACCACGGAGCCACCGAACGGCAGGTCGACCCGCCTTCCAGCGGCGCAGATCTCGACGGCGTGCAGCGGGCGGCCTTCGTCGACCAGCGAGGCGAGGCCGAGGTCCCGGAGCACGGCCACGCCGCGGTCGGCGAGGCAGCACCCGCAGACCTTCGACCTGGGAAAGCGGTCGCGGTCGAAGAGCTCAACGCCGGGGCCTGCGTCCGCGCATCGCAGCGCGACGGCCGCGCCCGCGGGGCCGGCGCCGATCACCAGGACATCGGGGGTCGAAGCGAACGAGGCGGTCATGTTCGGCGCGCCTCTCTGGTCCGCCAACAGAGCCGCATCCGCTGCGGGAAGACCGGCTCGACCACGGCGTCTTCGATGCCCGCGTCGCTGACGAGGCCGCGCAGCTCGTCGACCGTGAACGCGGCCCGAACCGACGCCAAGGCGTCGAAGTGGACCACCGGCGACCGCGTCGCGAGCCGACTCGCAGCGGCCGCCAGCGCGAAGCCCACGCCGCTCCGCCGCAGGTCGCAGATCACCCCGCCGAGGCGGGCGCAGCGGGCGAGGTTGCCGAGCACCGTCGTGACGTCGCGCTCGGCGAGGTGGTGGAGGAACAGGCTGTTAATCGCGATGTCGACGGCCGGCAGCGGGTCTTGGACGGCGTCGACCTGGTGGGTCTCGAGAGGCACGCCGAGCGCGTCCGCTCGCTCGCGGCATCTCGTCAGGGCGCGCTCGCTGATGTCGGCGACCACCCACCTCACGCTGCGGCCCCGCGCGCGGAGCCAGGGGGCGAGCCGCGCCACGAGGTCGCCGCTGCCCGCCGCGAGGTCCAGGATCGACACCTCGCGGTCCGTCGCAGCCAGCAGCGATTCGATCGGATCCCGGAAGGGGCGGTCGGCCAACGACCACGCGTTGAGCCGCGCGAGCCCGTCGAGCGCCGCGTCGTGCTCGGCTGCAGGGAGGGACGGGTCGTCCATCCGTTCGGGTTCGAGCTGTCGTTGCGCGAGCATGCGGCGGTGATGGTAGGGGGAGACGGCTCGGCGCGTACCGTGGGGTTCGGATCGCTGGCGATCACGTCAGGCCGTGTAGCGTGGCTTGTGGCGCGTGGAGACATTTCGTCCCTCTACGGCCGCCCGATGCGCGAAAGCGGCGCAGCATGGTCGCGCTCGGCGCTGTACGACGGACACGTAGCCGAGGGCACGGGCAGCTTGGCGCGCGCTGCCGCGTACCCGCTCGAGATCTGCGCTGGCGCGCCGCTGTGACGACGTGACAATCCCTGGGCATGATCGCCGACCTCGGTCTCTACACGGTGACGATCGCGGCGGTCTCGTTCACGCCGGGGCTCTGCATGGCGCTGGCGTTCACGCTCGGCCTGACCGTCGGCTACCGCAAGACGCTATGGATGATGGCCGGGGAGCTTGTGGGGTTGGCCGTCGTGTTCACGGCGACGTTCTGGTCGCTCTCGTGGCTGCTCGACCAGAGCCCCGTCTGGTTCTCGTTGCTGTCGCTGCTCGGCGGCGTCTACCTGATGTACCTCGCCGTCGTGCTCTTCCTGCAGCCTGCCGCTGCCCTGGAGAAGATCGAATCGCTCAGCACGCGTCCGCAGCAGCTCGCTGCGCTGGGGTTCGTCACGGTCGTCGGCAACCCCAAGGGTTGGGCCTTCCTGCTGGCGCTGCTGCCAGGGTTTCTCGACGCCGAAGCGTCGCTGGCCGCGCAGTTCGCCTGGATGCTGGCGATCATGTTGGCGACCGAGTTCGTTTCGATGTCGGTCTACGCGGGCTGCGGTGGCTGGCTTTCCAACAGGATGGCGGATGCCAGCGGGCTGGTCGGCGCGCACCGCGTGGCCGCGGTGCTCCTCGCAGCCGTCGCCGCCTGGGTGCTCGCCGGGGCCGTGGGGTGGTAGGGGTGGGTTTGTGGCGTTGCCGGCGGTGCAGTTGGACAGGGATGAGCGAGCCAGACAGCTGCATGCAGGCTGCGTTCGTGGGTCGTATCGTCCGATGGATCGCTACCTGAATGTCCGCTGGCCCTCGATTATGACAATGATTTACCATTGATCCATCCGACTCGCGCAAGCGCCGGGACTCTCTCGGACAGGGCGGTGGGGAAAGCGACTTCGTCAAGCTCGCTCGGGTTCCGCAGGCTGTCACGCAGGGGACGCTGCGCTTGACGTTGCATGGGTGGAGCCGCAGGAAGTTGCAGGCGCGGTATCACGTGGCTCAAGGGATGCTCGATTGCAGTTCGCGGAGACGCGACGACGTCTTCGTGACTAATGACGCAATGACTCATATCTTGTAGGTCGTCTACGGCATGAGCGTACAGACTGTCCATTCGCGTAATGTATCTCTGAAAGTCACCTGCTGAAAATTGCACCTGCATATCGGCGTCCCCGGAGCGCATCTCGACAGCGCGGAAAGCCCTTGTTTCCGTCGCTTTGACCTGGCTGATGTACTGCGAGAGCGAGTCGTCGCGAAAATGTAGGATGACGCAATGTGGCTGGCATGCCCGTATTGCATCGCTGACGGTGAGGCGGTGCGCTTCAAGGTGCGTTAAGTGAACCTTTGCCACCACGACGGACTCGGCGGCGTCGCAGGGCATGATCTTCAGGTGTCTCTTGGCCGGCCAGAGCCTCTCGCCTGGGGTGCACCCGCCGGTGCTCCAATAGTGCAGGACTTCGCCGGCGGAGCCTACGCCAGCGCTGGCACTCAGATATGCGTCGAGGAGGGTGCTGCCACTGCGGGCATATGATAGTTGCAGCACGATGGACTTGCGTGGCCTGTACATCGCCTTGACGGACGCGCGCAGTCGTCGGACCCAGCGCCTCATCGGATGCTGGACTTGACGGGGGTTCAGGCTTTCGCTGTTCACCATGCGAACTCTGGTACCATGGCCTGGAGCAACTGACTAGCGCAAACTTGTGGTGGAGGGCCCGTGCGCTTCCTTGTGTCCCCGTGAACTTTGCGCGAAAGCGTCTGACTTCGCAAGACTCAGTGCCGACGAGTCAATATGGGGCATGTAGCCCGAGGAATGGCGTAGCTGTAGATGATCGGCGATGCCATCTCATTGCTTGCCGGTCGTCGCGAATCCCGCCAGCGTTCGCATTGTTATTCTTGACCGAGTCGGTGAATGCGCCGAGATGGGTCGGGTCTTCGCTTGTGGTGGCGACTCCTCGGGTGCCAGTACGGCCTGCAGGCGTCCCCTGCCGCGCTGCGAG
>JBERSB010000619.1:0-3060 GCA_041236755.1 Luminiphilus sp.
CGACGTTCTCGAACACGCGGTCGAAGTTGAGGCCGATCAGCTCGCCGCGTCCGGTGATGACCGGCGAGCCGGAGTTGCCGCCGGTGGTGTCGCCGTTGGTCAAGAAGCAGACCGGAACGTCGCCCAGGTGCGGGACCACCCAGCGGCTCTCCATGCGGTCCTCGGCCGCCTTGAGCAGGGCCGCCGGGTTGTTGAACGGCTCCTCGCCGGTCTCCTTCTGCAGGAGGCCCGCGACCGTCGTCTGCGGCTTGTAGTGCACGCCGTCGCGGGGCTCGTAGCTCTTGACCTCGGCGATCGAGACCCGCAGCGTGCTGTTGGCATCCGGGTAGAACGATTCGCCGCGGAACGCCTCCTGGGCCGCGATCCAGCGGCGGCCCACGTCGACCTTGCGGCCCTCGCGCTCGCGGCGCCGCTGCAGCCACTGCTGGTACTCGACGTGCACGCCGCGCGCCAGCACGACCAGCGGGTCCTCGCTGGCCTCGACCGCGTCCTTGCCGCCCTCGAAGAGCGCGCGGCGCTTCTTGCCGTCGAACATCTGCGTGGTGGCCATCACCGTGTCGAGCACCGCTTCGCCGCCGTCGCCGAGCGCGTCGGTGCCCATGAGCCGCTGCTGGGCGCTGATGCCCGCCCACTCCTTGAGCAGGACGCGCATCATGGGCCGCTGGATCAGGTCCAGGTCCTTCTCGACGCCCTCGCCGCTGATCATGTCGAGGCCGCGCTGGCTGATCTTGCCGCCGCCCATGGCTGCGCCGCAGCCCTGCATCAGCACGTCGAACAGCGGGATGTTGTCCCGCAGCATGGCGACGAACCACATGCCGGTGTCCTTCTCGATGACCGCCGCTTCCTTCTCGGCGTCGTCGATCATCTCCTTGAGCACCGCCGCGTTGCTGTCGCTCGCGGCGAGGAACTGGTTCTCCTCGCGCAGCTTGCGGGCGACCACCGCGTTGTTCTTGAGGCCGAAGATCATGCCGGCCGCGTTCTTCTGGATGTTGGCGAGCGACTTCTTCTCGCTGGCGACCTGCAGGGCCATTACCTCGCTGGTCGCGCCCGCGTTCTCGAGCACCTCGATGGCCTCGGTCAGCACGCGAAGCCTCGCGGGGAACACGTAGCCCTCCTGGACCGCGACGCCGCGGCTCGTCTTGTAGCGCTGCGTGCTGCCGGGGTAGCCCATGATGATCGCGAGGTCGCCCTCCTTGATCGGCGCGGTCGCGGTCTTCAGGAAGTGGGCGGGCTTGTAGGGCACGTTGTCGTCGGCGTGGTCGCGCACCGTCCCGTCGGGCGCGACGTAGGCGCGGAAGAACGTGACGTCGCCGGTGTGGCGCGGCCCCTCCCAGTTGTCGACCTCCCTGCCGAACTCGCCGATCGCGCGCGGCGGCGCGTAGACGAGACGCACGTCGCGGATCTGCGTGCGGTAGTAGAGGTGGTACTCCTTGCCCTCGAGGAACGACGCGACCGAGCACTTGGTGTTGGGCTCGCTGCGCTCGGCCTCGGCGACCAGCCCCGCGATCGTCTGCTGGGTGATCTGCCAGCGCGCGAGGTCGCTGTCGGCCTCGGCCTGCGCCTTGTGCACCTTCGCGGTGACGTCCTCGATGCGCTTGAGCACGGTGGCGACCATGCCGGGCGCCGGCAGCTCCTCCTCGCGCCGGCTCGCGGTGAAGCCGTCGCGCAGGTGGTTGGCCTCGGGCGTGCTCAGCGCGCTGACCGCGCCGAAGCCACAGTGGTGGTGGGTCACCAGCAGGCCGTCTGTGGAGACGAACGACGCCGTGCAGCCGTTGATCTGCACCGTCGCCGAGAGCACGCCGCCGTTGTCGGGGTGCCAGAACTCGTCCTTGGTCAGCTCCATGCCGCGCTGCTTGAGCATCGCCCAGTCCATCTGCCGGACCTGGGTCGGCAGCCATTGCCCCTCGTCGGGCAGGAACAGCACGGCGGCGAGAACGGCAAGCGACGATCGCAACATGGCGAACACGTATACGGGGCGCGCGGCCCGCGTGCGACCTGCTTGCCCGGGTTCGGTCCGCCGGGCACGCTCTGTGCATGACGGACCGCGCCCTTTGTCTCGCGCTGGTGGCGGCGCTCTGTGCAGGCGCCGCCGATGCGCAGAACTCGACCCGCAAGATCCGTCGGGCGCCCGGGGAGCTGGCGGCCAGGGCCGGCGACGGCGTGCCGTGGCGCGCGAGCCTGCAGGCCGCGCAGGAGGAGTCGCGACGCACCGGCAAGCCGGTGTTCTGGTACGTGCCGTCGGTGCACCGTTCGCCGATGGACCGCAAGCCCGAGATCGACCGCTACATGATGGGCGGGCCGTTCTCGTGGGCGGCCGTGATCCGGCTGCTCTCGCAGCACTACGTGCCGGTCAAGGAGGTCGCCAAGGGAGAGGAGGCCGAGCGCCTCGGGATCGCGCGCGGCGTCTTCATCGAGCCGGGCTACGTCGTGCTCGACGCGGGCGGCCGCGCGCTGCTCGTCTCGCAGCAGGTGACGACGTTCCACCCCGAGGCGTTCGTGTTGCCGCTGCTGACGATCGCGCGGCAGCCGCTGCCCGCGTTCGGCTTCGACGGCCTGCGGCCCCAGACCGTCCGCGCGGCGCAGGCCGGCCGCTGGCAGGAGGTGCTGGAGCGCACCACGCTGCCGGCCAGGGCGAGCGCGGGGCTGCTCCCCGAGCAGCTGTGGATCCGCGGCGCGGCGTGGTTCCGGACGGGCCGCCGGGAGCGCGCGCTCGCGACGTGGCGCGGCCTCGCAGACGGCTACCCCGACCACCCGCTCGGGTGGAAGGCCGCGCTCGAGGTCGAGGGACACGGTCCGTTCGTGCACGGCTTCGAGGTCTACTCCGCGCTGCCGCGGGCGGCCGACGCGTGCGCGCCCTGGGACGGCAGCCAGGCGCCCAGGGGCCTCTACGGGGAGGCCGAGCTCTGGCAGCGCAGCCTGCGGTTCCTGGCGGGCGCGGCCGACGAGGACGGCGTCTACCGCGACAGCACCTACGACTTCGGCGGCACCGACGGCCTGCCCAACGTGCACGCGGCCGTCACTTGCCTCGTCGGCGAGGCGATGGTGGCCGCGACGGCGCGC
>JBERSB010000620.1:0-2866 GCA_041236755.1 Luminiphilus sp.
AGCAAGAAGGCGCTCGTGATCGTCGCCGAGGACCAGCAGTCGCTCGCGATCGGCCGCAAGGGCCAGAACGTGCGCCTCGCCAGCAAGCTGACCGGCTGGAACATCAACGTCGACCGGCTCGTCGGCGGCGCCTGCGTATGCGACCGCGTCGCCTTCCGTCGTGCCCATGTCCTCTTCGGCGACGGACTGCTCCAGCTCGGCGCGCGTCATGATGTCGATGTCCCAGCCTGTGAGCTTGCTGGCGAGGCGCACGTTCTGGCCCTTGCGGCCGATCGCGAGCGACTGCTGGTCCTCGGCGACGATCACGAGCGCCTTCTTGCTGTCGGGGTCCAGCGTGATGTCGCCGACTTCGGCGGGCTTCAGCGCGTTGGCGATCAGCGTCATCTGCTCGTTGTTCCAGCGGATGATGTCGATGCGCTCGCCGTTGAGCTCGTCGATGATCGACTTGATGCGGTTGCCGCGCACGCCGACGCAGGCGCCGACGCAGTCGACCTTGTCGTCGCCGGAGTCGACGGCGAGCTTGGTCCGGTAGCCGGGCTCCCGCTCGATGCGACGGATCATGATGGTGCCGTCGGCGATCTCGGGGACCTCGAGCTCGAACAGCGCGCGCACGAGGTCGCGGTGGGTGCGGCTGAGGATGACCTTGACGCGCGGGCCGACCTTCTTGACCTCGTAGACCAGCGCGCGGAGGCGCTCGCCGACGTTGTAGTTCTCGCTGCGGACCTTCTCCGAGCGGGGCAGGATGCCCTCGAGGTTGCGGCCGAGGTTGACGATGACAGTGTCGCCCTCGAAGCGCTGGATGTTGCCGCTGACGATCTCGCCGAGCTTGGCCTCGTACTCGGTGTAGATGACGTCGCGCTCGGCCTCGCGGACGCGCGTGATGATCGCCTGCTTGACCGACATCGCGAAGATGCGGCCCTGCTCCTGCATCGAGACCTCGTAGTTGCACACGAACTCGCCGGTCTCGCGGTCGAGCATGATCTCGACGTCGTCGACGCCGTACTTCTTGGCGAGGGCCTGCGACATCGCCTCCTCGATCCCTTCGATCAGCCCTTCCTTGTCGATCTCCTTGTCGCGCGCGATGGAGTCGATGTAGCGGAGGATTTCAGCGTGGTTGGCCATTCCAGGTGCCGTCGGGAGGGCTAGGGAGGTGGAACAGGAGAACGGTTCGGAGAAACACGAAGCCCGGTCCAGGCGATAGGATCCCCGCTCCCCGACCTTGCGGCCGGGGGTCCTGAGTGGCTGCGAGCCAATGAGGAAGAAGGGGACCCGTTCGACTGTCCGGGTTGCCGGGATGGTCTTTGGGTCGTATCAGGGCGTGAGCCCCTGCGATACGCGCGGAGACTTTAGCCGTGCCGTCCACCCGGGGTCAAGCGAAGCGTCCTGTTCGCGCCGAGTTCTGCAGCCCTCCGTAACCCGCGCGAGCGATCGCCTAGAGTGAACCGTCCCATGTCCCATCCCCCGAGCCCCTTGGAGCTGCGGCCCTTCGAGTCCGCCGACGCCGAACAAGTGGCGCCGTGGCTCGACGGACCCGGTCTGTCGGTGCCGCCCGGCCAGGCGTGGGTCGACCGGCTGGTCGCCGACCGGCGGATCGTAGCGATGGTCGCGCACCGCGGGGGCGACAACGTCGGGCTCGTGCGGCTGGACTGCGGCCCGGACGGGGTCGCGGAGCTGACGATCGTGGTCGACGCGGGCCGGCGGCGGCAGGGCATCGGGGCGGAGATGTTCGCGCTGATGCTCCACCACGCGCGCCGCGTCGGCATGCGCCGCCTGCTCGCCAACGTCGACGTCGCCAACGACGCGGCGCTCTCGTTCTTCGCCGACATGGGCTTCGAGGGCCGCGGGGTCTCCGGCTCGCGGCTGCGCATGGAGCGCCTGCTGCACGCGAGCGGCCCGTCCACCGCGCCGCTCGACGTGGTCGTCTGAGCGTCCCGGCCGCGTGGCCCATGCGGTCGGGGACTCCGAGCTTGACCGCCGGTCCGCCTGCTGTCTGCTTCCTGACAGCACCATTTCCTGACAGCACCATGCAGACAGCCAGCATCACGCAACTGCTCCAGGGCCAGGTCGCCACCGGCGAGCAGGTCGAGATCCGCGGGTGGGTCCGCACCCGCCGCGACTCCAAGGCGGGGCTCTCCTTCATCCAGGTCAGCGACGGCAGCTGCCAGGGCACGATCCAGGTGGTCGCCACGAGCGACCTGCCCACCTCCGCAGACGGCGTCCAGAAGCTGACGGCCGGCAGCTCGCTGGTCGCCCGGGGCGAGCTGGTCGAGTCGCGCGGCAGGGGGCAGTCGGTCGAGATCCAGGCGTCTTCGGTCGACGTCGTGGGGCTGGTCGACGACCCGGAGACCTATCCGATCCAGCCGAAGCAGCACAGCCTGGAGTTCCTGCGCGAGCAGGCCCACCTGCGGCCGCGCACCAACACGTTCGGCGCGGTCGCGCGGATCCGCCACGCCGCGGCGTTCGCGATCCACGACTTCTTCACGAAGCACGGCTTCTTCTGGGTCAACACGCCGATCGTGACCGCCAGCGACGCCGAGGGTGCGGGCGACATGTTCCGCGTCAGCACGCTCGACATCCACAACCTGCCCAAGGACGCCCGGGGCGGCGTGGACTTCGGGCAGGACTTCTTCGGCCGCGAGGCGTTCCTGACGGTCTCCGGCCAGCTCAACGTCGAGGCCTACTGCCTCGCCTTGTCCAAGGTCTACACCTTCGGTCCGACCTTCCGCGCCGAGAACAGCAACACCACGCGGCACCTCGCCGAGTTCTGGATGGTGGAGCCGGAGATCGCGTTCGCCGACCTGAACGATGACGCCGACCTCGCCGAGGCCTTCTTGAAGCACGTGTTCCGTCACGTGCTCGAGGTGCG
>JBERSB010000621.1:0-10497 GCA_041236755.1 Luminiphilus sp.
CTCGAAGCGCTGCCCGCGCTGCGCGCGCTCGACGCGAGCAAGAACCGGGACTGGGACCTCGACGGCATCCAGCACCTGACGCAACTGCATGACCTCAACCTGAACGGCTGCGACGCGATCCGCGACGCCGAGCTCGCGCGCGTCACGCCGCTGACGGAGCTGCGCACGCTGCGGCTCTACGGTTGCCACAAGATCACGGACGAGGGCTTCAACCGGCTGTTCGCTGCGCTGACGAAGCTCGAGACGCTCGAGCTGGCGTTCTGTTGGTGGCACGAAGGCCACGACCTCGTCCTGCCCGAGCACCTCGTCCACCTCGACCTGCACGAGTCCAAGCGCCTCGTCGACGGCGCGATCGTCAACCTGCGGAACAAGGATGGCCTGCGCACCCTCAACCTGTTCCAGTGCCTCGTGCTCACGGACCGCGCGCTCGAGGCGCTCGACGGGCTCACGCAGCTGGAGTGGCTCGACGTCGGCAGCGTCCGCGCGTTGACCGACCGCGGCCTCGCCCACGTCGCTACGCTCAGAGGGCTCCGCCACCTGAGCCTCTGCGACAACGCCAACTTCACCGGCGCGGGCGTGGCGCAGCTCGCCGGGCTCACCGAGCTGCGCACGCTCAACCTCTGGCACTGCGAGTCGATCGACGACGACGCCCTGCGCGCAGCCGAGCAGATGCCGCTGCTCGAAGAGCTCACGCTGTCGAGCTGCACGGGCATCGGCGACGCGGGCATCCGTCGTCTGCAGGGGCTGCGCGCGCTACGACGGCTGCACCTCGACGGCTGCCGCGGCGTGACCGGCCAGGGGCTCGCGCGGCTGGTCCGCGCGCCGCTCGAGGAGCTGACCCTGCGCGGGTGCGAGCAGCTGCGGGACGACGACCTGCAGGCGCTACGCGGGTTTCCGAAGCTGCGCTACCTGGACCTGCGCGACTGCCCGGCGCTGACGCCCGCGGCGATCGCCGCGCTGCGCGAGGCACTACCCCGTTGCCGGGTGCGGCCGTGACCACGACGATGCAGAAGATGGCGCCTCGACGCGTGACCCAGCTGCTGGCGGCAGCCGCCCTGCTGGCCACGGCCGCCGCGCAGCAGGAGCCGGTGGAGTCGGCTCCTGCAACGAGCGCGGGCGCCCCGGCGCAGGCCGTCGAAGCCCGCGCGTTCCTGGAGCGACACTGCGTGCGCTGCCACGGCGCGCGCCGCCAGAAGGGCGACCTGCGGCTCGACACGCTGTCGACGGACCTCTCGGACCTCGCCACGGCCGAGCAGTGGCGACAGGTCTTCTACCGCGTGCGCTTCGACGAGATGCCGCCGCCCAGCGCGCGCAAGAAGCCGCCCGCGAACGAACGGCAGACGCTGCTGACGTGGATTGACGACCAGCTGATCGCCGAGGGCCGGGGCATCCACCTCGCCGAGAAGATGCGGCTGCCGCAGTTCGGCAACTACGTCGACCACGAGCAGCTGTTCTCGGGCGAGGTCGACGAGCCCGCTTACACCGACGCCCGGCTGTGGCGGCAACGCCCGCAGATCTACGCGGACCTGTGGGCCAGACACTACGGCCGCAAGCACCGGCTCTCGGTCAAGATCGGCGGCGCGTTCCGCGAGGGCGACCTGCACCGCGTGCACTTCGGACCGCACGCCGGCAAGACCATCTCGCAGCGCTACTTCGCGGACGAGCGCTACGCCAACCCGTTCTACGAGTACGTGCACCACGCCTCGGGCATCACCGACTACGCCGACATCACCGCCGACCAGGCCTCGCTGGAGGCGCTGTTGACCAACGCCGAGCAGATGGCCGAGATCCTCACGGTCGGCCAGCAGGTCGCGATCACGACCGAGGTCAAGACCAAGGACAGCCGGCACGGCAACAACCACGGCATGTTCGTCGGCGGCGAGGTCACCACCACGACGGAGCGACGCGGCAAGGTCCCGGTCGTGTTCTGCGACGTCATGGACCACGACGGCGTCGTGCCGCGCGAGCGGTTCGCGCCCGCGCTGCAGCTGGCGTTCGAGCTGTTCCTGCGACGCGCGCCCGCAGACGACGAGCTCGACCACTACTACGACGACCTGTTCCTCGAGAACGCGCCGCTGGGCAACACGATGGCGCTGCAGGCGGTGCTGGTCGCGATCGCCATCTCGCCGGAGTTCGTCTACCGCATGGAGATGGGGCTAGGCGAGGCCGACGAGCACGGCCGCCGCATGCTGTCGCCGCTCGAGCTGGTGTTCGCGATCCAGTATGCCTTCGACGACCGCTCGCCGTTCGGCGTCGACCCCTTCGAGACCGAGGACGTGTTCGACAAGGACGTCGAGCCGCTGATCCGAAAGGCGCTGGTCGAGCAGCACGTCGTCAGCTACCCGCGGCACGGTTGGCTCGTGGACGAGATGCGGGCGGGCAGGCTGGAGACCCGCGAGCACGTCGAGGTCGCGGTCCGGCGCATGCTCGCGCAGAAGCAGCGCAACCCGACGCCCAACCACAACCGCGACATCCACAGCGTCACCAACCCGCGCGTCCTGCAGTTCTTCCGCGAGTTCTTCGGCTACCACAAGGCGTCCGAGGTGTTCAAGGAGGTCGACAACTTCAAGACGCGCGACGGCTTCCGCCAGTTCCACAACCACACGGCCGTGCGGCTGATGTACGACACCGACGCGCTCGTCCTGCACGTGCTCGAGCAGGACCGCGACGTGCTCTACGAGCTGCTGACGACGAACAAGGTGTTCGTCAGCTACTGGGACGGCAAGCAGACCAACAAGAAGCAGGTCCGGCGCGCGGGCGGCATGGAGCGCTGGCGCGCCGCGCACGACACGCAGAGCTACAACCTCGACCCGTTCGAACGCGAGTTCCGCCGCGGCGAGCCGGTCGAGCTTCCCGCCGACCAGCGCTGCGGCGTGCTCACGCAGCCGAGCTGGCTGGTGGCCCACTCGGGCAACTTCGACAACGACCCGGTCCGACGCGGCAAATGGATCCGCGAGCGGCTGCTCGCAGGCTACGTGATGGACGTGCCGATCACCGTGCAGGCGGTGATCCCCGACAGCGACACGATGACGCTGCGCGAGCGCTTCGAGGTCGTGCACGCGCCCGAGTGCTGGGGCTGCCACAAGAAGATGAACCCGCTCGGCATGCCGTTCGAGCAGTTCAACCACGTCGGCCGCTTCCGCGCGCTCGAGCGAGGCAAGCCCGACGAGACCGGCGGCCGCGTCGACTACACCGACGACGAGGCCCTCGAGGGCGACGTCGGCGACGTGCGTGAGTTGATGGAGCGGATCGCGCGCTCGGACCTGGCGCGCCAGTCGTTCCTCCGGCACGCCTTCCGCTTCTGGATGGGGCGCAACGAGACGCCGCGCGACAGCAGCACGCTGCGCGCGATGGACCGCGCCTATGTAGACTCTGGCGGCAGCTTCAACGAAGCTCTCGTCGCGCTGCTCACCTCCGACTCCTTCCTGCTCCGCAAGTAGCGCCATGCACTCCCGTAGATCGATCCTCAAGGGCGGCTTCCTCGGCGCGGGTTCCGTGGCGCTCGCGCCGTTGCTGCGCCACCTGGAGATGCTCGAGTTCGGCGGGCGTGGCCGGGAGCTGCCCAAGCGCTTCGTGTTCGTGGTCAAGAGCAGCGGCCTGCAGGGCGACTACCTCGAGCCCGAGGGGCTGGAGCGCGGCCGCGACGCGCTCGTCGACGCGAAGCTCGAAGGACGCAAGCTGCACGAGAGCCTGCAGCCGCTGCAACCGTTCGTCGACCGGCTGACCATCCTGCAGGGCCTCAGCGGCAAGATGTGCACGATCGGGCACAGCTCGTTCTACGGGGCGCTCGGCGCCTACAAGGCCTCGGGCAACGCGCCGCCGTCGGCTGCGACGCTGGACGGCTGGCTGAGCACGCGGTTCCCGTCCGTGTTCGACCACGTCGGCCTCAAGATGGGCAGCGGCGGCGTCGGCACGACCTACCCGGCGATCTCTGCGCGCGGCAAGAACCAGCAGCTGCCGTACCAGTGCGATCCGCAGCTCGCCTACATGAACCTGTTCGGCAGCATCGTCGACAGCGGCGACATCGCGAAGAAGTACCGCCGCAGCGGCAGCGTGCTCGACTTCATGTCGGAGGACATCAAGCGCCTGCAGGCGCGCCTGCCCGGCCCCGAGCGCGAGAAGCTCGGCCACTACGTCGCGGGCTTCGAGACGCTCAAGAACCGCCGCAAGCAGCTGGTGTCGATGCAAGCAGAGCTCGCCGCCAATGCGCCGGCGCTGACCGACAAGTACACCTCGAAGGTCTCGACGCACCACCTCGACGCGCACTTCGACATGGCGACCGCGGCGCTGGTCACCGGCATCACCAACGTGGTCAGCATCCACTGCGACGACCTGCAGTCGTCGTACAGCGGGCTCGGCATCACGCCGACCGTGCACTCGATCGGCCACGGTTCCAGCAACGGCGAGGAGACCGCGCAGCAGTGCCGGGACCGCATCCGCCGCTTCCACCTCGAGCTGACTGCAGGCATGGCGGCGCGGCTGGCGGAGGTCCCCGAGGGCGACGGCACGATGCTCGACAACACGCTGATCGTCTACGTCAGCGACAACTCCAACCTGCACCACTCGACGGCGTTCGAGTGGCCGATGCTGGTCCTGGGCGACCTCGGCGGCGCTTTGCGCGCGGGCGGCCGCTACCTCGCGTGGCCGCGCTACGGCAAGCGCGGCCACCGCACGATCGGCAACTGGCTGACCACGGTCTGCCACGCGGCCGGCGCGCCCGTCGACCACTTCGGACAAGCGGACCTCGCGCTCGGCAGCGACGTCGACCAGCTGGGCCCGCTCAACGAGCTGCTCGGCTGAGCGCGTGCACCGAGCGCTAAGGCTACCTCTGCGCGCAGGACGCGTTCACGCCGCGCAGCTGAGCGCTGGCGCGACGCCTCAGCCGCTCGCGCCAGGCAGTTCGAGCGCGGCGCGCGCCGCCAGACGCAGCGCGTTGGCCTGTTGAAGCCACTGCTCCTCTGCGCCTCGCAGGAACTTCGCGGTGTCACCGCTGGCGGAGATCATCTCGGGCATGGCGCCCTGGAAGACTTTGTCCCACGCGGGGTAGGGATCGTAGCCGGCGGACCATAGCGGGTCCGGGAGCGGCTGCGCGGTCTCCTGGATGCGCGCGGCGACGCGGCGCGGATCCCAGCCTTGGACCGCTAGCACCATCGTCACCTGTTGTCGCAGGGAGTACTGCCCCTGCCCCTTCTCTTCGTAGCGGCGGAGGTTCGGCGGGAGCGGGACGTCTGGCGGCAACACCAGGGACAGCGCGACAGCCTCGCGGAACGCGCGGTACTGTCGGTATCGCAAAAAGGAGTCGTGCAGTGCGTCGTGCGCGGCGTCGAGGCTCTTCTTGATCTGCTTCGCGGCCTCCGTCTTGCCCCGGCCGAACTCGCTGACGTAGTCAGCGAGCATGGCGTCGTAGAAGAACACGCTGTCCTGGGTGCCGGCCGTGCGGTCGAGGGCCTCGTAGAAGCTCTCGTCGCCGTTGCGCCACAGCTCCAAGAAGCGCATGAAGCCATCCGCGGAGCGGTCGTGATCCATGCGGGCCTGAGCGTCCGCGACGACCAGGTCGGCGCCCGGCAGCGTGCCGAGCAGCATCAGCTCGACGGGCGCGCGGCGCAGCTTCTCCAGCTTCTCGTTGCGGCCGCCGGTGTGCAGCGTCGGCTCGATCCGCGCGAAGCCGTAGCGGTACGTCACCGCGGCCGGGAAGCGCCAGGCGCCGCCCGCGGGAGGCGCCGTTCGCTTGGCCTTCTTGGTCTTGCCGAGCTTGCTCTTGCTCGCGACGCGCTTGCCGTCGACGACGTCTGTGACAGCCTGCCGCAGGGCTGCAAACAGCGGGCCCTCGGCCTCCTGAGCGGCCGCGCGCGCAGCCTCCAGGTGCTTCTTCTGCTTGGCCGCAGAGGCTCTCAGAAAGGCGTCGACGCCGCGCTGGGCGGCCTCGAGCGCGGTCTGCGCGCTACAAATCGACAGAGGGCCGAGCAGTAGGCTGATCGTCGTAGCAGCGGGGATTCGGATCATCTCAGTGGATTCGCGGTGGGGCGCTCGTGCGGGGTAACGCACGTGGGTGGGCGGCCAACACTGCGGGGTGTAGGCGATTCAACCTGCGGTCCGACAAGCCCGATTCCCTCCACCGCGGCGATCGGCGCTTGCCACACCCCTTTCGAGCCGCCGCCTGCCCCCCCCCGCTAGCAGGCCGTTCTGCCCCGATTTGCACCCCCAGCGCAGGTATGCCATGCAGGCCGGCGGCGCAGCGGCGAGGGTCGGTTGTATCCACGGGTCGCTGGCCTACCTTGCGGGGTCTGACCGACTGTCGCCGTGGCCCCCTCCCCGCAAGATGCCCTGGTCGAGGCCTTCGCCCGGCTGCCCGTCACCCGCAACCTCGTCGCGCAGCTGCGGCGGGGCGCGCGCGTCAAGGCAGGCGGGCTGTGGGGCGCGTCCGCGGCGCTGCCGCTGACGGTGCTGCGCGCGGCGCAGAAGAAGGGCCAGACGCTCTTGATCCTGACCGCCGACGACGTCGACAGCCTACAGCTGCAGACCGACCTCTCGGCCTTCGGCACGGACAGCCACGTGCTGGTCCGCGAGGAGGAGGGCGAGGACGGCGAGCCCGACGCGACCACGCGCAGCGCGCGCCAGCGGGCGCTCCAGCAGCACGCGGCTGACGGCGCGCCGCTCGTCGCCGGCATCGAGGCGATGCTCCAGCCGGTGACGACCCCCCGCGGCCTGCGGCGCGGCCAGCTGACCCTTGAGGTCGGCCAACGCCTCGACCGCGCGCAGGTGCTGCAGCGTGCGCAGGCCGCGGGCATGCGCAGCGTGCCGCTGGTGCTCGCACCCGGCGAGTGCAGCGTGCGCGGCGACGTGGTCGACGTCTTCCCGATGGCCAGCGAGCAGGCGCTGCGGCTGGAGTTCTTCGACGACACGCTCGAGTCGATCCGTAGCTTCGACGCGGCCACCCAGCGCACCACCGAGGTGCACGAGCGCTTCGCGCTGGCGCTCGCAGACGGCGGCGACGTCGACGACGGCCCCGTGCTCAAGCACCTGACGCCGTCCAAGACCTGGGTCTGCCACTACGAGCCGCTGCGCATCGAGGAGCGCGCGGCGCGGCTGGTCGCGTTCGAGGCCGAGGTGGCCCCGCGGCTGCAGATGGTGCACGACACGCTGCGCACCTGTGCTTGCCTCGACCTGTCGTCGCTGCCCAGCCACGAATACGACTACAAGGTGCTGTCGGCGGGCTCCGCGGTCGGCTCGGGCGAGGCCGACCCCGGCGGGCGCCTGCGCAGCGTGCGCGGCGTGCAGGGGCGCGTGCTGCTGTTCTGCCGCAGCGCCGACGAGCGCGAGCGGCTGCGCGAGATCTTCCAGCACAAGGAGGTCGACCTGAGAAAGGAGCGCGTCGAACTGCTCGACGGCGCGATCAGCAAGGGGTTTCGCATCCCCGACCTCAAGACCACCGCGCTCTCCAACGTCGAGTTCGCCGGCGTCGCGCAGCAGCCGCGCGTCCGCGAGCGGGCGGCGGTGCCGTCGCGCGCGATCCAGAGCTTCTTCGAGCTCGGGCCTGGCGACCTCGTCGTGCACGCGGTGCACGGCGTCGCGCGCTTCGAGGGCACCGAGCTGGTGCACCGCGGCGAGGGCACCGAAGAGCACCTGCGGCTGCAGTTCCAGGACGACGTCAAGCTGCTGGTGCCGGCCAGCAAGATCCACCTCGTCCAGAAGTACGTCGGCAGCGGCGGCAAGGCGCCGCTCGACAAGCTAGGCGGCAAGGGCTTCCAGAAGCGCAAGCAGCAGGTCTCTGAGTCGCTGTTCGACCTCGCCGCCGAGCTGCTCGAGGTGCAGAGCAAGCGGCAGCTGGTCAAGCGCGAGCCGTACCCGCACGACCAGCTCGAGCGCGACTTCCAGGACAGCTTCCCGTTCCGCGACACCGCGGACCAGGCGCGGGCGTGGTCGGAGGTGCAAGGGGACCTCGAGAAGGAGACGCCGATGGAGCGCCTGCTGTGCGGCGACGTCGGCTTCGGCAAGACCGAGATCGCGCTGCGCACGGCGTTCCGGGTGGCGATCACCGGCCGCCAGGTCGCGGTGCTCGCGCCGACGACCGTGCTCGCCGAGCAGCACTCACGCACGTTCGCGCAGCGCTGCGAGCCGTTCGGGCTCAGCGTCGAGCTGCTGTCGCGCTACCGCGCGGCCAAGGACCGCCGCGAGGTGCAGCGCAAGCTCGCGATCGGACAAGTCGACGTCGTCATCGGCACCCACCAGCTGCTCGGCAAGGACGTGCAGTTCCACGACCTCGGCCTCGTCGTGGTCGACGAGGAGCAGCGCTTCGGCGTGCGCCAGAAGGAGAAGCTCAAGAAGCTGCGGGAAGGAGTCGACGTGCTGACGCTGAGCGCGACGCCGATCCCGCGCACGTTGCACAGCTCGCTGCTCGGCATCCGCGGCATCAGCACGCTCGACAACCCACCGCCGGGCCGCCAGGAGGTCGAGACGCGCGTGCTGTTCCGCGACGACAAGGTCCTGCAGGACGCGCTGCACCGCGAGCTCGCGCGCGGCGGCCAGGTGTTCGTGCTGCACAACCGCATCGACGAGCTCGAGGTGCTCGCCAACCGGCTGCGCGGCCTCGCACCCGGCGCGAAGATCGCGATCGGCCACGGCCAGATGACCGAGACCGAAGTCGAGAAGACGGTGCGCGCGTTCGTGCGCGGCGAGTTCGACGTGCTGGTCTCCACGACCATCGTCGAGAACGGCATCGACATCGCGCGGGCCAACACGATCCTGATCGACCGCGCCGACCACTTCGGGCTCGCCGAGCTGCACCAGCTCCGCGGCCGCGTCGGCCGCAGCAGCGAGAAGGCCTACTGCTACCTGCTGCTCGACCGCGACGCGCCGCCTGGCCAGGAGGCGAAGCAGCGCCTGAAGGCCCTCGAGGAGTTCTCGCACCTCGGCGCCGGCTTCGCGATCGCGATGAAGGACCTCGAGATCCGCGGCGCCGGCAACCTGCTCGGACCGCAGCAGTCCGGCCACATCGCGTCGGTCGGCTACGACATGTACTGCCAGCTGCTGCGCGGCGCGGTCGAGTCGGCCAAGGTCGACCGCCGCTCGGTGGCCCAGGTCGTCGAGGTCGACGTCGACCTGCGCCTGCAGGCGTATCTACCCGAGCAGTTCCTGGCGGACCCGCGGCAGCGCCTCGAGCTGCTGCGCGAGATGGACGAGGCGACCGACGACGAGCGGTTCCGCCAGCTCGAGGCCGAGCTGCGCGACCGCTACGGCAAGCTCCCGGGGCCGGTGACCACGCTGCTCCGCCAGTTCCGCCTCAAGCACGCCCTCATGCAGCTAGAAGTCCATAGCGTGCAGTGGGTTGAGTCAGATCGCCTGGTCGTGAGGCACGCCGCGGGGGTGCCGCTCGGGGGCAGTTGGCTGGACCACTTCAGGGAGGTCCGCCCGGTCGAGGCCGGCAAGACGCACCTGATGCTGCCCAAGCCTAGGCGCGGCAAGCACACCGCCGAGAAGGTGCTCGAGCTGCTGCTCGACGCGACCCGTTCGTGACGCCCTGACAGCGGACCGGGGTGGCCACCCGGCCATTGCGCCGCGGCGGCGCGCAGCATGACGCATCCGGTACGCGCTTCCCCCGAAAAAGGGGGGTGTAGCCCCACGCTGTTTCGTAGAAGAGTTCCCCCCCTTCTGACCGCGAAATCGCCTCGCAGGCCCTCCCGATCCCCTCATGCAGCGCCTCCGCACGCTCTTCGTCCCCCTCCTGCTGGCGACCTGCATGGTGGCCGCTCCAGGCCTGACCTGCTCTGCCCTGGTCGGCCAGGAGCCAGAAGCGCAGCCCCCTCCGCAGGCCCAGCCGGCAGAGCCCGCCGCGGCCGAGGGCGCAGAAGAGCAGGCCCCCGCGAGGCGCCGCCAAGGCCGCCGCGGCGGCCGCCGCCGCGCGCTCACGGTGATCGAGGCCGGGACGGTGCACCCCGTCAGCGGCCCCCCGATCCAGAACGGCGTCGTGGTCATCCGCGGGGAGCGCATCCTGGCCGTCGGCCAGCAGGGCGACCTGCAGCTCCCCGAGAACACGACCGTGTTCCGCTTCCCCGAGGGGCACGTCTACCCGGGCCTCGTCGACGCCTCGACCGACGCGTTCACCGACGCGGGCATGCGCGGCGACTCCCGCCTGAACGGCGGCAGCGAGCTCGTCGACGGCCTCGTATGGACCGGCTCCCGCGACGACCAGCTGGCCCGCCACGGCATCACCACCGCCTACGTGCACGTGCGCTCCGGCGCCCAGCTCCGCGGCCAGGGTGCGATCGTGCGGCCCCGCGCCGACGGCTTCGAGGTCTGGGAAGGCAAGGAGCAGGCGGCGCTGCAGCTCCGCATGGCCGCAGGCGGCGGCAGCTCGCACCCCCTGCAGCGCCAGGCCCAGCTGACCGCCGTCGGGAACGTCTTCAACGGCCTCGAGGAGTACCGCGACGCCAGGGAGAAGTTCGAGAAGGACCTGGAGAAGTACGAGAAGGACTTCGCCGAGTACCTCGAGCACCACAG
>JBERSB010000622.1:0-4285 GCA_041236755.1 Luminiphilus sp.
AGCGCACGATCTTCTCCATCGTCTTGACGGTCCGCACCGGGTACTTCCCCGACGCGGTCTCGCCCGACAGCATGACCGCGGACGTGCCGTCGTAGATCGCGTTGGCGACGTCGCTCGCCTCGGCGCGGGTCGGGCGCGGGTTCGAGATCATCGTCTCGAGCATCTGCGTTGCCGTGATCACGGGCTTCCGCGCGTGGTTGCACATGTCGATGATGCGCTTCTGCACCTGCGGCACCGCCTCCGGCCCCATCTCCACGCCCATGTCGCCACGCGCGACCATCACGGCGTCGGTCACCGCGAGGATCGCCTCCAGGCTCTTGACGGCCTCGGGACGCTCGATCTTGGCGATGATGCGCACGTCGCCCTTGTGGCGTCGGACGTGCCGCCGCAGCTCCTCGACGTCCGAGGCTTCGCGCACGAACGACAGCGCCACGAAGTCGACCTGCGCCTCGATCGCGACCTTGAGGTCGGCGAGGTCCTTCTTCGACAGGCAGCTCGCCGAGACCTTCGTGCCGGGCAGGTTGAGCCCCTTGGACTGGATCAGGATGCCGCCGTGCACGACGCGGGTCGTGATCCGGGAGCCGTTGACGGCTTGCACCTTGAGCTCGAGGTTGCCGTCGTCGAGCAGGATCCGCTCGCCTGCGCTGACGTCCTTGGCGAGGCGCTCGTAGCCGGTGCCGATCTCGGCCGAGCCGTCCGGCTTGACGTGGCCGACGACCGACGGCGCGCAGTCGATCACCACCGTCATGCCGCGCTTGAGGTAGATCGGCTCGGAGTTCTTGAGCTTGCCGACGCGAATCTTCGGGCCCTGCAGGTCGGCGAGGATGCCGATCGGGGCGTCCATGCGGCGCGCGACCCTGCGGATGCGCTTGACGAGGCGACGGATCGTGTCGTGGTCGGCGTGGGCGCAGTTGACGCGGAACACGTCGACGCCGGCGCGGACCAGGTCGCCGATGGTCTCTTCGGTGTGAGAAGCGGGGCCGATCGTAGCGACGATCTTCGTGCGGTTGTGCCAAGGCATGTCGGTGGAGCGAGCCGGTCGAGGGGGCTGCCTGCGCGAGGGCGACCGGGGCCACTAGGTTCTATCAAGAGCGCGGCCGATTCCCACCAATCGCCGGGCGAAGTCGTGCCGCGGCACGGCGTTGCATGTCGCGGCTAGGCGCGCGGCGCAGCGACGGCGCGTCAGGCGCCGAAGCCGTCGCGCGCCTTGTCCCACCAGTCGGACCACTTCTGGGCGGCGCGGCCGCGGGCTTCCTTGGTGGCCGAGGCGTCGAAGGGGAGGCGCTGCCCGGTCACGTCGCGCAGCGAGTGCCACGCGGTGTCGCAGACGTTCTCGTCGGCGTCGCGCAGCGCCTCGATGAGCGCGTCGACCGCCTCGGCCTTCTTGAAGCCGCGCAGCCCTTCGACGACCAGCCGGCGCACGAACGCGTCGGGGTCCTTGGCGAGCGGCAGGAGGTGCGGCAGCACGTCGAGGTTGTCGCTCTCGATCAGCACGTCGACCGCCTCGAAGCGCACCGCAGGATCGGACGCCGACAGCTTGCCGACCTGCTCCGCCAAGGGCTCGGGCAGCGCGCTGCCGGCTGCCCCGGGCGCGCCCGCGCCCGCACCGCCGGCTCCCTCACCGCCGACACCTTCACCGCCAACACCCGGCGCCGGCGCGCCGGCCGCCGCGACCGGCTGCGCGGTCGCCCGGTCGCGCAGCCCCTCGCTCACGGCGAGCGCGCGCGCGTGCCGCTGGCGCAGGTCCTCGAAGAGCGGGCGGTAGTCGACGATCCGGTCCTCGGCGGCCCGGACCGCGCGCCGCAGGCCGTCAAGCTCCTGCTCGAGCACCGCCTGCCGCCCCTTGCTGGCCTCCTCGGACGCCGTCAGCCGCGCTTCGAGCGCGACGCCCGCGTCGCGGACCTGCTGCAGCTGCGCGCTGGTGGCCGCGCCGTCCACCTTGACGGCCACGCCGAGCAGCGCGTCGCTGTCGGCCTTGCGGCGCTCGCGGTCGTCCTCGCGCGCCTGCTCCCAGTCGCCCTCTAGCCGCGCGATGTGCGAGTCCAAGAACAGCACCGCGCCTGCCAGCGCCGCGAGCAGCACGATGGCGATCGTCATCAGGCGGCCGCCGTCCGACGACGCGCCGTCGACAGCCGCGCCCGCAACGCTGCCGCCGCGCGCACCCGACTCGCCGCGCAGCTCCGAGAGGCAGCACGGCCCCACGACCTTGCCCGCGCGCGTCACGGCGTCGCCGGACGCCAGGTCGGACGCCGGCACGGACGTGCCGCAAAGCTCACAGAAGGAGACCTCGAACTCTTGCTCTTGCATCGCCACCTCGTCGCAGCGCGCGGCAGGGCGCGCACGCCCACGCTAGCGCTTCTGGGGCGGGAGGCTACGCGATGCCGCCGAGTTCCTGGAGATCGCGCCCAGCGGAAGCCCGGCTCAGCCGAGCTTCTTCTGCAGCGCGTCGACCCGGTTGGTGCGCTCCCAGGCGAACTCGGGGCGGCCGAAGTGGCCGTAGGCAGCCGTCTGGCGGAAGCAGGGGCGCTTGAGCTCCAGGTCGCGGATGATCCCCGCCGGGCGCAGGTCGAAGACCTCGCGGATCGCGTCGGTCAGGGCCTCTTCTGCCACCTTGCCGGTGCCGAACAGATCGCAGCGGATGCTCACCGGCTCGGCGACGCCGATCGCGTAGGCGACCTGCACTTCGCAGCGGTCCGCGTAGCCCGCGGCGACGACGTTCTTGGCGACCCAGCGGCTCGCGTAGGCCGCCGAGCGGTCGACCTTGCTCGGGTCCTTGCCCGAGAACGCGCCGCCGCCGTGGCGGCCCATGCCGCCGTAGGTGTAGACGATGATCTTGCGGCCGGTCAAGCCGGCGTCGGCCTTCGGGCCGCCCTCGACGAAGCGCCCCGTCGGGTTGAGGAACCAGCGCGTGTTGTCGTCGACCATCTCGGCCGGCAGCACCTCGAGCGAGGTCTCCTTGAGCGCGGCCTTGAGGTCGGCGTCGCTGACGTTCGCGGTGTGCTGGTGCGAGATGACGACCGTGTGGACGCGGCGCGGGTTGCCCTCGGCGTCGTACTCGACCGTCAGCTGGCTCTTGCTGTCGGGGCGCAGGAACGGGCACTTGCCGTTCTTGCGGACCTCCGCGAGCTTCTCGAGGATGCGGTGGCTGTAGTGGATCGGGAACGGCATCAGCGCGTCCGTCTCGTTGCACGCGTAGCCGAACATCATCCCCTGGTCGCCGGCCCCCTGCTCCTTGCTCTGCGAGGTGGTCTCGTCGACGCCGAGCGCGATGTCGGCCGACTGCGCCTGGATCGAGGTCAGCACCGCGCACGAGTTGGCGTCGAAGCCGACCTCCGGGTCGTCGTAGCCGATCTGCTTGATGACCTCGCGGGCGGTCTCCTGGAAGTCAACGTAAGCCTTTGTGGTGATCTCGCCTGCGACCACGGCGAAGCCGCGAGAGACCATCGTCTCGCAGGCCACGCGGGAGTTCGGGTCCTGCGCGAGGATCGCGTCGAGAACCGCGTCGGAGATCTGGTCACAGACCTTGTCGGGGTGGCCCTCCGACACGGACTCACTGGTGAAGAGGCGCAGTTCCTTGCTCATGGGAGGCTTCTTGTCTAGACTTTGTGGATTACTTCTTGGCGAAAGCCAGTGCGTCGGCGCGACGATCGGGGGGGGCCCGGGGCGCGCGCCGCCCGCCACGTCATCCCGCGATGAATCGGCGCAGAACTGTAGCCACGGCCGCAGCAAAAGCACCCGCAAACTGCGCGGACGCGCCGCGCCCCCGGCGCCGCTCCGTCGGCCGATCCGCAACCTCGACCGGATCGCAGACTAGGCCTCTTCGCAGAACCGCCTCGACGCCTGGTGAGCTGGCTCGGCGCCTGCAAACCGCCCACCACGGATTCCCGCCCACCGACCCCCTGACGACCCCCTGACGACCCCCGCCACACCACCACCCATCCCCACCGCAAGGCTGAAACACCACCGAGGCCCATGCGAGCTACCGCCACCAACACCACCACCACACACGGCCACTCCAGCGCCCAGCTCAACCGAACGTCCGTCGCCCTGACGCTGCTCGGGCTCGGCATGGTGCTGCTGCTGGCGCTGCTGAGCTGAGCCGCCGAGGCGCCGCGGACGTCAGGGCAGGCCGAGCGCTCGACGAGAGCTTGCGCCCGCCCCCGGCGATCGCAAGATGGCGTCGTGACCGCCCCCGACCCATCGCGCAGCGCGTGGCTGCGTGAAGCCGCGCCGCTCGGCTCGGACGAACCCGCCGAGCACACGACCGTCGCGATCGTGGGCGCAG
>JBERSB010000623.1:0-18118 GCA_041236755.1 Luminiphilus sp.
GCCCGCGCTCGGTCTACGCGGACGACGCGCCGGACCTCGACCCTGAGCTGCTCGAGCTGGGCGTGCCCGTGCTGGGCATCTGCTACGGCCTGCAGTGGCTGGCGCAGCACACCGAAGGCGCGGTCACGCCGGCGCAGTCCGGCGCCGAGTCCGGGCGGACCGAGCTGGAGGTCGTCGACGCGGTGGGGCTGCTGGACGGGGTCCGCGACGGCGGCATCGTCTGGATGTCACACGGCGACAAGGTCGCCGAGCTCGGCCCCGGCTTCGAGGTACTGGCCAAGAGCGTGCCGTGCCCCTTCGCGGTCGTCGGCGACCGCTCGCGCCACCTCTACGGGCTGCAGTTCCACCCGGAGGTGCAGCACAGCGAGGACGGCGGCAAGGTGCTGTCGAACTTCGTGGTGGGCATCGCCGGCTGCGCGACGGACTGGAACCCGGGCAACCTCGCCGAGCGCAAGGTGCAGGCGATCAAGGACCAGTGCGGCGCCGACGGCGAGGTCGTCATGGGGCTGTCGGGTGGCGTCGACAGCTCGGTCGCGGCCGTGCTGATCCACCGCGCGATCGGCGACCGGCTCCACTGCGTGTTCGTCGACAACGGCCTGCTCCGCAAGGGCGAGCGCGAGGGCGTCGAGGAGCTGTTCCGCGACCACTACCACATGGACCTCAAGGTCGTCGACGCGAGCGAGCGCTTCCTCGGCGAGCTCGAGGGCGTCACCGAGCCCGAGCGCAAGCGGAAGATCATCGGGCGGGTGTTCATCGAGGTCTTCGAGGAGGAGTCGCGCGCCTTCGAGAACGCCCACTTCCTCGGGCAGGGCACCCTCTATCCGGACGTGATCGAGAGCGTCGCGGCCCACGGCGGCGCGACCTCGACGATCAAGAGCCACCACAACGTCGGCGGGCTGCCCGAAGACATGAAGATGTCGCTGGTCGAGCCCCTGCGTGACCTGTTCAAGGACGAGGTCCGGGCGCTCGGCCGCGAGCTCGGCCTGCCGTCTTCGCTCGTGGACCGGCAGCCGTTCCCAGGCCCCGGCCTCGCCGTGCGGTGCATGGGCGAGGTGCGCCGCGACAAGCTCGAGCCGCTGCGCGAGGCCGACGCCGTGCTGCGTGAGGAGGTCGAACAGCGCGGCCTGCAAGCAGACCTCTGGCAGTATTTTACGGTCTACGTGCCGCAAAAGACCGTGGGCGTGAAGGGGGATGCCCGGGTCTATGAGGATGTTTGCGTAGTGCGCATCGTCTCCAGTCAAGACGCCATGACCGCGGACTGGGAGACCCTGCCGGTCGACGTGATGCGCCGAGTCAGCAGCCGTATCCTCAATGAGGTGGACGGGTTCGCGCGGGTCTGCCTCGATATCAGCTCCAAGCCGCCGGGCACGATCGAGTGGGAGTAGCGCAGCGCCGCGCCCGAGCTGGGCGAGCAGCGCGCGGCTGATCCCCTAGGGCGGCGGGCTGACGGTCCTTCGTCGGTAGGGGACAGACCTGTCGAAGTCGTCGCCCGAAGACGCCGACATGGTTGGTGCCGGGGCGCGCTGTCCCGGCCACCGATCAACGTCAGGAGGATTCGATGACTGCAACCGAGACGCCGGCTGCCGCGCCGGCCGTGGAGCAGAACGCCCAGAAGAGCGAGGCCGCCGCTGCGAGCGCACCGGCTCAGCCGCAGAGCACCGCCGGAGCGGACGGCGGAGCAGCCGTGCGCGCCGCGACGGTCCGCGCCGACACCCAGAGCTCGCAGGTCGTGAGCTTCAGCCTCGGCGAGGAGGAGTACGGCGTCGACATCATGACCGTGCAGGAGATCATCCTCTACGGCTGCATCACGCAGGTCCCGGAGGTGCCCGAGCACGTGCTCGGCGTGATCAACCTCCGCGGCAACGTGATCCCGATCCTCAACCTGCGTCGCCGCGTCGGCATGGCCGACCAGCCGGCGGAGGACGCCACGCGGATCGTCGTGATGAACCTCAACGGCCGCACCGTCGGCGTCGTCGTCGACGGCGTCAACGAGGTGCTGCGGCTGTCCGAGGACGAGATCTCGGCTACGCCGTCGTCGCTGTCCGGCGCCGGCAAGGACTACATCACCGGGCTCGCGCGCCGTGGAGAGCGCCTGCTCATTCTGTTGGACATGGCTCGCCTGCTCGGTAGCGGGGAGCTCGGGGAAGTCAGCAATCAAGTGACGAAGGGAGACGCATAACGATGGCAACGAAGATGAACAAGTCCGACCTCGCGCAGGCGCTGGACGTGGCGGCAGCGAACGTGCTGGTCGTCGACGGCGACCTCGAGGTCGAGTTCTGCAACCGACAGGCGATCGAGTCGCTGCAGGCGATCGCGCCCGCGCTCGCCGCGCAGGGCCTGAACCCGCAGCAGGTCGTCGGCAACCCGCTCTCCAAGCTCGCCGGTGGCGACACGGCGAGCCTCGCGACCACGGCGAACACCGCCTGGACGACCGAGGCGGACTTCGGCGGTGAGCGCCTCGCCTTCCGCGCCAACCGTATGCTGAACGACGACGGGGACTTCCTCGGCGCGGTCGTGAGCTTCGAGGTCGTGACCGGCCAGGACCAGGAGGCGCAGCTGCAGAACGAGCGCGCGATCCTCGTCGACGCGATGGCCTCCAAGCAGGCGGTGATCGAGTTCAACCTCGACGGGACGATCATCACGGCCAACGACAACTTCTGCGCGGCCTTGGGCTACTCGCTGAGCGAGATCCAGGGCAAGCACCACCGGACGTTCGTCACGCCCGACTACGCGGCGTCCGCCGAATACCTCGCGTTCTGGGCCAAGCTCAACCGCGGCGAGCAGGACAGCGGTGACTACCTGCGGCTCGCCAAGGGCGGTCGCGAGATCTGGATCAACGCGACCTACTTCCCGGTGACCGACGACGCGGGCGTGCCGGTCAAGGTCGTGAAGTTCGCGACCGACATCACCGCTCAGCGCCGTGCGCAGGTGGAGGCCAAGCGCTCCGCGGACGCGATGAACGCCGTAGCGACCAACATCCTCGTCTGTGACGCGGACTTCAACATCATCTACGGCAACGAGAAGTCGTCCAACACGCTGCGTCAGCTCGAGGCCGTGATGATGGACAACTTCGGCGTGCGCGCCGACCAGGTCGTCGGCGGCTCGATCGACCGCTTCCACAAGGACCCGAGCCACCAGCGCAAGCTGATCCAGTCCCTCAAGGGGCGCAACCACACGGCGGAGTTCGGCCTCGCCGACCAGACGATCTCGCTGAGCGCCAGCGGCCTCTACAACTCCGACGGCGAGTTCTCGGGCGCGGTCGTCAACTGGGAGCTGATCACCGACCAGAAGCGCATGGAGCAGGAGATCAAGGACCGCGCGTCGGCCGAGGCCGAGGCGGCCAAGGCCCTGCGCCAGAAGGTCGACACGCTCCTGCACGTGGTCGAGGACGCCGCCAAGGGCGACCTCACGACGACGCACGACGTCGCCGGCAGCGACCCGATCGGGCAGCTTGGTGAAGGCCTCAAGACCATGATCACCGACCTGCGGTCGATCATCGTCCAGATCAAGGAAGGCGCCGAGCAGTTCAGCGCGTCGGCCGGCACGATCAGCAACGCGTCCTCGAGCCTCTCCGAGGCCTCGCAGACCAACGCCGCGACCGTCGAGGAGATGACGGCCTCGGTCGACCAGCTGACCGAGTCGATCCGCATGATCGCGCAGAACGCCTCGGACGCGAACTCCATCGCCGACGAGACCAGCCGCAGGGCCGGCGCCGGCGGCGAGGCCGTCGACCGCTCGATCACGGCGATGAAGGAGATCAACCGCTCGTCCGAGCAGATCTCCGAGATCATCCAGGTGATCAGTGAGATCGCGAGCCAGACCAACCTGCTGGCCCTGAACGCTGCCATCGAGGCGGCGCGCGCGGGTGAGCACGGCCTCGGCTTCGCGGTCGTCGCCGACGAGGTCCGCAAGCTGGCCGAGCGTTCGAGCGAGGCCGCCAAGCAGATCACCGGTCTGATCCGCGAGTCGACGCAGCGCGTCGTCGAGGGCACCAAGCTGAGCGAGGAGACGGGCCAGGCGCTCAAGCAGATCATCGAGGGGGTCACCAGCACCGCCGAGTCGATCTCGCAGATCGCCAGCGCGACCGACGAGCAGTCGGCGACCGCAGAAGAGGTCGGGCGCGCGATCCAGAACGTCGCGAAGCTGACGGAGAACAACTCCGGCAACGCCACCGACATGGCGGCGTCGGCCGAGGAGCTCTCGGCGCAGGCGGTCGCGATGAAGGAGCTGGTCCGCCGCTTCAAGATCTGAGCGCGGGCCGCGCGGGGCCGGCGGACGACCGTCGGCCCCGCACCGAACAACGGAGTGGGGAGGGATCGATGAGCACGGACGGCAACGAAGACCTGATCGCGGACTACCTCGGCGAGGCGCACGACTACCTCGAGCAGCTCAATACGATCCTGATGGACCTCGCCGAGAGCGGCGACGAGTGGCCCGCGGAGCGCGTCAACGACCTGTTCCGGAGCGCGCACTCGCTCAAGGGCCTGTCGGCGTGCTTCGGCTTCGAGGCCACCAACACCGTCACGCACCACCTCGAGAGCGTGCTCAGCAAGGTCCGCGAGGGCCGGCTGCAGCCGACCACCGAGATCGTGCGCACGAGGTTCGACGCGATCGACCTCATCACCAACCTGACCGCGCAGATCGCAGCGGGCGGGTCGGAGGAGGCCGCGTCGGAGATCGTCATCGACGAGCTGGTCCGCATCGACAACGCCGCGGGCGACGTCGTCGAGAAGGCGCCGCCGGCCGCCGGTGCTGCCGGCGGAGAGAAGCCGGGCAGCGAGGCCACGCAGAAGGGCAAGATGCAGGCCGCCGAGGCCAACGAGACCGTGCGCGTGCGCATGGAGCGCCTCGATCGCATGGTCAACCTGACCGGCGAGCTGGTCATCGCGCGCTCGCGCTTCCAGCTGGTGACCCAGCGGCTGCGGCCGCTGCAGCGGCTCGAGGAGATGGGGCTCGCGTGGCGGGAGGCGCAGTCGAGCCTCGCCGACCTGCAGGCCGCAGCGCAGAGCGACGCCGGCAGCGAGCGGGTGTCGAACCTGGTCGACCGCCTCAGCGAGGAGCTGCAGCGGTTCCAGTCGAACTGGCAGGAGGTGCAGGGGGCGGGCCGCGTGCTCAAGGACCTCGACGACGTGGCCTACGACCTGGACAGCGTCGTCGGCGGCATCCACGAGGCGGTGCTGCAGCTGCGCATGGTGCCGCTCGACAGCGTCTTCCGCCGGCTTCAGCGGGTCGCTCGCGACACCGGCGAGCAGCTCGGCAAGCCGATCGACTTCCGCGTCACCGGCGGGGAGACCCAGATCGACAAGCGCGTCGCCGACGAGCTGATCAACCCGCTCGTGCACATGCTGCGCAACTCGATCGACCACGGCGTCGAGCCGACCGACAAGCGGCGCGAGCTCGGCAAGCCCGTCCGCGGCAGCGTCACGGTCAGCAGCTTCCAGCGCGGCAGCTCGGTCGTGATCGAGATCCGCGACGACGGCGGCGGCATCGACCCCGAGCGCATGCGCAAGAAGGTCGTCGAGATGGGCCTGAAGACCGTCGAGGAGGCGCAGGCGATGTCCGACCGGGAATCGCAGCGGCAGATCTTCTCGCCGGGCTTCTCGACCGCGGCGCAGGTCACCGAGGTCAGCGGGCGCGGCATGGGCATGGACATCGTGCTCGCGACGATCAAGGGGCTGCGCGGCAGCGTCGAGCTCGAGTCCGAGCTCGGCGAGGGCACGTGCTTCCGGATCCAGCTGCCGCCGAGCATGTCGATCCTGGCGAGCCTGCTGATCGAGGTCGGTGACACCATGTTCGCGCTGCCGCTCACCGAGGTGCGGGAGATCGTCGAACTGCACGACGGCCGCGTGCAGACCGTGCAGTCCAAGCCGGTGGTGGTGGTGCGCGAGCAGCCGATGCCGTTCGTGCTGCTGCCCGAGACCTACCGCTTCGCCGACGGGATCCTCTCCGGCGACGTGGTCTCCCAGCCCGAGCACGCGATCGTGTTCGGCCCCGCAGGCAGCGAGGTCGCGCTCGGCGTCGACAGGCTCGTCGGCAAGGAGGACCTCGTCATCAAGCCGCTGTGTCCGGAGCTGACGGCGGTGCCCGGTCTTGCCGGCATGGCGATCCGCGGCGACGGCAAGGTGACGTTGATCCTCGACCCGTCGGGCTTCGCGGACTTCGCCACCACGCGTCAGCGTCTCGCGAAGGCGGCAGCGCCGCAGCCGGAGCCGGCGCTGGCCTGAGCGAGGCTCGGCGCGCCGCTCCCCGAGCGCATCCACCGGCCCCCCGACAACCCATGAACTCCGTCGTCCCACGCGTGGTGCAGGTGCCGATCGGCGGCATCGCGGTCGCGCGGCCGCCGCAGCTGTTGAGCACGCTGCTCGGCTCGTGCGTCGGGATGGTGATCCAGGACCTGAAGAACCAGGTCAGCGTGCTCGCGCACGTGGTGCGCCCTGACGGGAGCGGGTGCGGCATGGGGCCGGGCTACTTCGCGAACCAGGCAGCGCCGCGGGCGCGTGACCTCGCGATCCAGAGCGGCGCGGACCCGGGGCAGCTGGTGGTGCGGATGGCCGGCGGCGGCTCGATGGGCGGGTTGGAGAAGACCGCGATCGGCCGGCGCAACGCCGCGGCGATCAAGGAGGCGACCTACGGGCTCGGCATGGTCTTCGGCGGCCACGTCAGCGGGCCGGCCGACGGCGGCTGCATGCTGTTCGTGGACCCCGCCAAGGGGCGCGTCGTCGTGCGCAAGCTGCGCGGCGAGCTCGACGACATCAGCTGGAAGTCGCTGCTGGACGACGTGCTCACGTCATGATCGAGACGCTGCGTCCGCTGATCGCGCTGGAGGCGTCGGGCGAAGACCGCGAGATGCTCGCGGAGTGGCTCGACGCGGCCGGCTTCGACAGCGCGCGCGGGGAGCTGCTGAAGGTGCCGGGCGCGCGCGCCGCGGTCGGCTCGCTGGTGCGGTGGCCGTGCAGCGCCGACGTCGCGGAGCTGCCGCAGCCCGTCGTCGTGCTCTACGAGGCAGGCGCCGACCTGCAGGACGCCGTCGGAGTGGCGTGCGAGATCCTCGAGCTGCCCGACCCCCGCGACGTGAGCAGCCTGCTGAGTTGGTCCAACCAGCTCAACTCCTGCCTGCGCCGGGTCGTCGAGCACGCCGCCGCGAACCGCCCGGCGGCGCCCGCGCCGCTCGAGGCGCAGGCACCGGCGACGGCGCGGCCGCGCGAACGTGCTGCGCCCGCCCCGGCCGCGCGAGGCCGCCTCCCCGAGCTGATCGTCGTCGGCATCAGCACCGGCGGGCCGGCGAGCCTCCGCGAGTTCCTCGCAGCGCTCCCCAACGACCGCCGCATGCCCCCGATCGTGATCGTGCAGCACATCCCGGCGGGCTTCGTCGGCGACCTCGTGCAGCGGCTGCGGGTGCAGGCCGACTACGACGTGCGGCTCGCAGCGGACGGCCTGCGGCTCGAGCGCGGCTGCGCCTAGATCGCGCCCGGGGACCGACACCGCCGGCTGCGCGCGGACGGCGACGCAGTCGCGGCTGTCTGGAGCGACGCGCCGCCGATCCGCGGGCACAAGCCGGCCGTGGACGAGCTGTTCGCTTCGTGCGCCGAGCTCGACGTCCAAGGGATCGCCGTGATCATGACCGGGATGGGGCGCGACGGCGCCGAGCCGATGAAGGCGCTGCGCGACAAGGGCTGGAAGACGGTCGGCCAGGACGAGGCGACCTGCACGATCTACGGCATGCCACGCGCGGCGAAGGAGTGCGGCGCGGTCGCGCTGGAGCTGCCGCTCGATCGCATCGCACCCTGGCTCGTCGCGCACAGCGCGCGCGCGCTGACGGCCGACGCCTGAGCGCGCGCGAGGCCGCCGTCTCAGCGGCCGAGGTCGGGGTCCTCGTCGGCGAGCACGAGCTTGACGTCGCCGCCGCCGCTCCGCACGAGCCGCCGCGCCGACCAGGTCTTGCCTTCGCGCGTCGCCGTGGCGAACAGCACGAGGTCCGCGTCGACGTCGAGGCCGGAGAACCGGAACCCCTCGCCGCAGCGTACGGCCTGCGTGCGCACCGCGGGCCGCAGCGTGCCAGTGGGGTCGCGCAGCGTGACTACCACGACGTCGTCGCCGTCGCCGTCCGCGAACGTCACCTGCCCGCTGCAGGTCGCGCCCCGCTCGACCGCGACCTGGAACGTGCGCGTCGGCACGTCGGCGAGCTCGATCCGCTGGTTCGCGTAGCGCGGATCGTCGACGGTCAGGTCGCCCGGTCCGCGGACCAGGCCGAAGCGGGCCACGCCGTCGCCGTCCGTGCGCGCCTCGACCGCGGCGGCGTCCATGCCGCTGGGCGTGAACGTGCAGACCAGGTCCACGACCGGCAGGCCCTGGCGGTCGCGGGCCTGCAGCGCGAACTCGACTCCGCGTGAGCCCTTCGACCCGGCGAGCGCACCGCGCGCCGACCAGGGCGTCGCGAGCGGCGCGAACGCGCCGGTGGCGAGCAGCCAGCTGTCGCCGCCGGGATCGCGCGGCAGCAGCACGCGGCCGCGGTCGTCGGCGCGTCCACGCGCCACGAGCCGGAAGCCGCCGGGCTCCTGCACCAGGCCGTACCACACCGCGCCGGGCAGGCCGCCTTCGAACGGTTCTCCAGGGACCGCAGCATCGTTCGCAGGCGGCCACGGCAGCGCCGCGACGGTCGGCGGCTTCGGCAGCGTCTGCGCCGGCGTCACGCTCTCGCCCGTCCAGGTGACCAGCGAGGCGTCCAGCGCAGCTCCTCGCAGCAGCAGCTCGGTCGCCCCGCCGCGCGCGCGCAGCGGCATCGTCGGCCAGCCGTCGGGGTGCACGAAGGCGTCCTCGGGCAGCGCGAGCCGCTGGGCCGGGCCGTCGAACGCGATGGTGGCGCGACCGCCGGGTCGCAGCACGAGGCGCTGCCAGCTCCAGCCGTCGACGCTCTGCGCCCACAGCTCGTAGTCCCCAGCGGGGAGCCGGACCCGCTGCCCGCGCTGCTGTGGCAGCGCGACGCGGCGGCCGTCGGCGAGCCGCGCGCGCGCATAGAGCGTGAACGGCTCGCTCCCGGTCGCCGTCGAGACTTCGGCCATCGGCTCGAGCGTCACCTGCTGCAGCCGCCTCGCGAACAGCCGCGGCAGCACCGCGCCCAGCCCGCGGGCCGTGGTGACCAGCCCGCTGCCGGCGCCGGGCTGCCAGTCGTCGCCGCCGAACCGCAGCAAGCCGCGCGCGTCGCTCTCGGCCTCGGGCCACGCGGCAGGCGTGCCAGCGGCGGCGGCGGGGTCGAGGTCGGGCAGCGCCGCGAGCCTGCGCGGGCGCTCCTCGGCGAGCCAGCCGCGCGCTCCCTGCACCGGGTTGCCGGCAGGGTCCTCGACCAGCGCGTAGATGACCGCCTTGCTGCGCGGTTCCTGCGCCGCTACCCAGGCTGTGGGCGTCGTCGTGAACGCCGTGAGCGCGAGGGCGAGGGTGGTCGCTGTGCGGGGCATCGCACGCGACAACGTAGCGCAGCCGCGACGGTTCACCACCGCCGTGCGCGCGGAGCGGCGGTCAGTCGAGGTCCTTGCGGTGGACGAGGACCTTGTTGACCAGGCCGTATTCGAGCGCCTGGCCGGCGTCGAGCCAGAAGTCCCGACGCGCCGCCTCGAAGACGTCGTCCGGGTCCTTGTCGCAGGCTTCGCCGATGATCTTGTTGTAGCGATCGCGCAGCTTGATCACTTCCTTGGCGGTGATCTCCAGGTCCGAGGCCTGGCCGCGGCCGCCGGTCGACGGCTGGTGGATCATGAAGCGGCTCTCGGACATGCAGAAGCGTTGGCCGTCGTCACCCGCGAGGTGGATCAGGATGCCGGCCGACGCGCACAGCCCGTTGACGATCGTGCGCACGGGGCACGAAACGAAGCGCAGCATGTCGTAGATCGCGAAGCCCGCGTCGGCGCTGCCGCCGGGCGAGTTGATCATCACGGTGATCGGCGCGTCGCCGTCTTCTGCCTCCATCGCCATGGCGCGCATGGTCGCTTCCTTGAGCATCTTGTCGTCGACGCCGCCGCTGATCAGCAGGGTGCGCGACTCGAAGAGCGCCTTCTCGTACGGGTTGGGCAGACCGTCGCCCTTCTTCGGTTCTTGGTCGGCGTCGTCGTCGAGGCGGCGGGGATCGAGGTCGCTTGGGTTCTGCATCGTCACTGCGTTCGCGGGTCTGCGGGCGGCTGGATCGCGCCCGCTGAGCTTCTCTTCGGTGATCGGCGGGCTAGAAGTTGAATACGAACCACCGATCGCACGGGAGGGTGGATAGCGCACGCGGCGGCGCAGGGCAACGCTGCTTGCAGCAGCCGCAGCCCGAAGGTCTGCGCGGATTTGCGTTGCACGGCTTGCGCGTCGAGGCCGGGACCGGTAGCCTCCGCGCCCGTCCGCAGGAGCGACGATGCCTACGTTGCACCTCGGGCCTCGTCCTCGGGATCCGCCGTCGTGCGGTCGTCACGCAGCCTCGCGCTCTTGGCGGTTCGAGGCGAGCGCGGTTGGAGGACCTCGGTCACCGCGCGACATCCAGCCAGGCCGCCTTACGGCGCGTCCGGCAGCACCGGATAGATCGCAGTGTGCTGACGCCCTCGCCGCCACGCTGCGCCGATTGTTCGGCGCGGTTCGGCGGCAGTGATCGGTGAAACCCAGCTTCCCGCAGGTCGGAGCGCGGCTCCGGATGCGGCATCTGGACGTCGCCGCAGCGCGTGTGTGTGGTCCGTCTAGGGCCGCGGACCAGGCTGCACCCCGGCATGCGCACCTTTGCGCGTCGTGCCACCGGATCGGCCCGTTGTCGGGCCGTCGACCAGCAAACAGTCGACCAGCAAACAGTCGAACGAGCAGACAGGCAATCCGGCCATCCAGGCAGACCAGCCATCCAGGCAAAACAGCCATCCAGGCAGAACGGAGTGAGGCCGCTTCGGCGGCCAGCAGCAATCCATGAGTATCTCGGACAACGACTTTGGCGGCGGCACCGAAGGCTCGCCCGATCACGGTGGTCCCGACCGCAAGTGGCGTCGCGGCGGACGTAGGCGTCGTCGTCGTCGCGGCGGCGGTGGAGGCGGCGGCGGTGGAGGCGGCGAAGGCGGCGGCGGCGGCGGCGGCGGCGGCGGTGGCCAGGGAGGGAGCTTCCCGGTCGAAGGCCCGACCGAGCAGGCGACCGGCGTCCTCGAGTACACCAAGGAAGGCAACGGCTGGCTGCGCCAGCGGATCAACAGCTACATGCCGGACTCGATCCCCAACGGGGACGTGTTCGTGCCCTCGGCGCTGATCCGGCAGCACCGCCTGCAGGAAGGCAGCGAGGTCGTAGGCCAGGCGGGCCTGCCCAGCCGCGGCCCGCAGCGCCACACGCTCGCCGAGGTCGAGACCGTCGACGGCGTCGACCCCGAGGAGCGCCGCGAGCTGCAGCAGTTCCGGCACATGACGGTGATCGACCCCGAGCCGCAGTTCGTGCTCGCGCCCGGCAGCGACGAGAACGTGTCGCTGCGCATCGTCGACCTGCTGTGCCCGGTCGGCTTCGGCACGCGCGGCCTCGTGGTCGCGCCGCCGCGCTCGGGCAAGACGGTCCTGATGCAGCAGATCTGCCACGCCATCAGCGAGCACAACCCGGACGTGCACATGATGGTGCTGCTGATCGACGAGCGGCCCGAGGAGGCGACCGGCTGGAAGCGCAGCGTCTCGGGCGAGAACCGCGAGGTGCTCGTCTCGACGCTCGACGAAGGACCGAAGCACCACGTCGCCGTCTCCGAGATGTGCCTGAAGCGGGCCCAGCGGCTGGTCGAGACCGGCAAGGACGTGGTGATCCTGCTCGACTCGATCACGCGCCTGACGCGCGCCTACAACTCGGCGCTCGGCGGCCGCGGCGGCGCGACCATGTCCGGCGGCGTCGGCGCCAAGGTGCTGGAGATCCCCAAGAAGTTCTTCGGCTCGGCGCGCAAGTGCGAGGAAGGCGGCTCGTTGACCATCCTCGGCACGACGCTCGTCGACACCGGCTCGCGCATGGACCAGGTGATCTTCGAGGAGTTCAAGGGCACCGGCAACCAGGAGCTCGTGCTCAACCGCCAGCTCGCCGAGCGCCGGATCTTCCCGGCGATCGACATCGAGCTGTCTGGCACGCGCAAGGAGGAGCTGCTGCTCGGCGACGAGGTGACCAAGCGCCTCTACACGCTGCGCCGCGTGCTCGGCCGCATGAACGCGCTCGACGCGATGCCGCTGTTGATCGACCGTCTGATGAAAACGGACACGAACCAGGAGTTCCTCGACAGCTTCCGCCTCGAGGAGTGACACGCGGCGCTGCGGCGCTCCTGTCGGCGCGGCGCGCGCACATATTGCGCCGGCAAGGCGCCCGGCTAAACGTCATGGCCGCGCGGTGACGCCGCGCGTTGCCCGCCACTGCGAACGCACATGATCGAAGTCGAACGTCTCGAGAAGAGCTATGGCTTCGCCCGCGCGCTCAAGGGGATCACGTTCTCCGTGAGCAAGGGCGAGGTCGTCGGGTTCCTGGGCCCCAACGGCGCCGGGAAGTCGACGACGATGAAGATCCTCACGGGCTACCTCATGCCGACGGCGGGGCGGGGTTCGGTCGACGGCCACGACGTCGTCGCCGACTCGCTGGCCGTGCGGGAACGCGTCGGCTACCTCCCCGAGAGCACGCCGCTCTACAGCGACATGCGGGTCGACGACTACCTCGCGTTCGTCGCCGAGATCCGCGGCGTCGCCGTGCGGGAGCGCCGCGCCAAGATCGGCCGCGCCGTCGAGCTCTGTGGCCTGCAAAGCGTCGTGCGCAAGAACATCGTCGAGCTCTCCAAGGGCTACAAGCAGCGGGTCGGCCTCGCGCAGGCGATCGTGCACGAGCCGCCGGTGCTGATCCTCGACGAGCCGACCTCCGGCCTGGACCCGAACCAGATCGTCGAGGTGCGCAACCTGATCGAGCGGCTCGGCGAGGAGCACACGGTCGTGCTGAGCACGCACTACCTGCAGGAGGTCGAGAAGTCCTGCACGCGCGTCGTCATCGTGCACCACGGCGAGATCGTCGCGGACGGCACCCAGCAGGAGCTGGTCGCGGAGCAGCCGGTGGGCGGCCTGCTGTTGAGCGCGCGCGGACCCGAGGACGCCGTCACAGCCGCGCTGCGCGCGGCGCTCCCCGAAGGCGCAGGCGTGCACGTGGTCGCGCGCGGCGACGCGGTGGTCGACTACCGGCTGACGACCGACGCGGCTCCGGACGACTTCGAAGGTGCGGTCGCCAAGGCGGTCGTCCAAGGCGGCTGGGAGCTGCGCGCGCTGCGGCGCGAGCACGCGAGCCTCGAGGACGTCTTCCGCGAGCTGACGCGGCGCGCGCCGGAGGAGGTGGGCCGTGAATAGCCGCTCTCTGGTGGTCTTCCGCCGCGAGTTGAAGAGCTACTTCCTGTCCCCGATCGCCTACGTGTTCGGGGTGCTGTTCCTGACGGTGCTGCTGTTCCTGTCGGCGCAGTCCACGCTGGTGCACAACGCGCAGGCGAGCATGCAGGCCTTCTTCCTCTACCTGCCGTGGATCTACCTGGTGTTCCTGCCGGGGCTGACCATGCGGCTGTGGGCGGAGGAGCGCAAGCTGGGCACGATCGAGCTGCTGCTGACCTTCCCGGTGCGTCCGGGGCAGGTCGTGCTCGGCAAGTTCCTCGCCGTCTTGACCTACCTCGCGTTCGTGCTGCTGCTGACGTTCGGCCTGCCGCTGACGCTCGGCGCCTACGGCTCGGTCGACTGGCCGCCGGTGCTCGGCGCGTACCTCGCGTCGCTGCTCTTCGCGGGCAGCTTCGTCGCGGTCGGCATGTTCTGGTCGAGCCTGACCAAGGACCAGATCGTGGCGCTGCTCGCGTCGGTCGTGTCGCTCGCGGTGCTGTTCCTGCTCGGCTACCCGACGCTGATCGAGTTCTTCGGTGCGAACCTGCCGCCGATGCTCGCCGACGTGCTCAACGGCGTGAGCCCGTTCAAGTACTTCCAGAGCATCGCGCGCGGCGTGTTCGACACGCGCGACTTCGTCTACTTCGCCTGCTTCTGCGGGTTCTTCCTCTACGCCAACGTGCTCGTGCTGAAGGTCCGGCGCGAGTCCAGGGGGTGACGCCTCGATGACGACAACCCGACAACGACGCGGCGGGGAGCGCGGCCAGGCGCTGGCGCTCGCGCTGCACGTCGTGCTCGTCCTGCTGGTCCTGGGCCAGCTGGTCTACCTCGCCTCGCGGTTCCGCGTGCGCGTCGACATGACCTCCGACCGGCTGTGGACGTCGACCGAGTCGACCCGCAACGTGCTCGGCAAGCTCGACAAGCGCCTCTTGATCGAGGCCTACTTCAGCCCCAAGGACGACCTGCCGCTGAACATGCGCGGCACGCGCGACTGGGCCGACAACTTCCTCGACGAGGTCACGCAGCTGGGCAACGGCAAGGTCGTCGTGCAGCGCTACGACCCCAACAGCGACAAGGCCGTCGCCGACAAGGCGACGCGCCTCGGCGTGCAGCCGCTGAACCTCAGCAGCCGGTCGGCGACCTCGCTGTCGGTCGACCAGCACTGGCAGGGCCTGCGCCTCGTCTACGGGGGCAGCAAGCAGGAGGTGATCGCGTCGTTCTTGCCCACCAGCTCGTTCGTCGCCGAGGCGGTCGTGACCCCCAAGATCAAGGAGGTCATGATCGAGCAGAAGCGGCGCTTCGGCTTCATGGAGTGGCCCGCGCGTTCGATGCAGCGCGGCGCGCCCGCGGGCGTCGGGTGGGAGGCGTGCCGCACCAACGAGGGGCTCAAGAAGCGCTACGAGTTCCAGAACTTCAAGGACGAGGACGGCGCGCTGCTGCCCGACGACCTCGACACGCTGTTCCTGTTCCGGCCGAAGGACCTGACCGACCGACAGAAGTACGTCATCGACCAGTTCGTGGTGTCGGGCGGCACGCTGGTCGTGTTCGCCGACGCGGCGGAGTACGCGATCGGGCCGCAGCGGCTGATGCGCAAGATGCCGCTGGTGCTCGACGGCAAGGACAGCGAGGTGTCCTTCGTCGACATGCTGCGCAGCTACGGCGTCGAGTGGCGCCCGCGCGTGGTCTGCGACATGGCGCAGCAGGCCTTCAAGGCGGCCTTCAACGCGCCCCAGGAGTACCTGTCGGTGCCGGTGCGGCAGCGCACCGGCATGCAGTCCTACCTGCCTGTGCAGTACCCCTACTTCTTCCACGCGCGCAACATCGAGTGGGCGACGGTCGCCGACCAGCTGGCGACCGACAGCACCGGGCAGGTCGACGAGCGCAAGGCCGAGCAGTATCGCCGGACGCTGCTGCCGGGCATGCCGGTCGACGACTTCCTGTTCCAGGGGTTCCGCAAGCTCCAGCGTGGCCCGGGCTTCTACTGGCCCACGTGGGTCGGCCTGGCGCAGCGCGCCGGCGGCGTGCTCGATCTGCCCGACGGCGTCGACGGCCGCGTGCTGCTGTGGTCCTCGCCGCTGGCGCTGGTCGAGGACCCGCAGCCGTCCCTGGACCCGCTCGGCCGCGACCCGAAGCAGTTCGCGGCGGTCAGCCAGAAGTTCTTCAACGACCGCAAGGAGCGGCTGCTCGCCGAGACCCGGCAGCAGGCGCCGCTGATGGTCGAGGTCAAGGGGCGCTTCCGCTCGTTCTGGGCGAGCCGCGAGCGCCCGCTCCGGCCCAGCGAGGCGGCGGAGAAGGCGGCCCGCGACGACGACGAAGAGGGCGCAGAAGGCCCGGAGGCTCCCGGCGGCGAGCAGCCGAAGGTGTCAGCGGCGGCCGACGTCGGCCCGCAGCCCGCAGAGGACGCGGTCGCGCCCGCCGTCGCCGAGGAGCGCGAGAAGCGCGTCGCGGGCGACGAGCCCGGGCGGATCGTGGTCGTGGGGGACGCGACGTTCTTGCGCGACGACCTCGTCGGCGGCAGCGTCCAGCAGCAGGGCGGTCCGGTGTCGATCTACGGCATGGCCTTCTTCGCGCAGATGCTCGACTGGTTGAGCGAGGACCGCGACCTGATCGCGCTGCAGACGCGCGTGCCGACCGACCGCACGCTGTCGCTCGTCGAGGGCGGCGTCGAGGCCGGCAAGGACCCGCGCGGCGCCGAGCAGGCCCTGCGCAGCAAGACGCGCGCGCTGGTCGCGTGGAACGTGGCGCTGCCCTCGCTGCTGCTCGCGGGCTTCGGCTTGGCACTGTGGATCGTGCGGCGCAACCAGAAGCGCGCGTTCCTCTCGACGCTGACCTGACCGCTGCCGCCGGCACTCTCCGCTCCGAACCTCCCGCGACCGACCCAGCACACGAGACCCGAACGATGTCCCTGACCAAGAGCAACCTCGCGCTCGGCGCCGTGTGCCTGGTGCTGGCCGTGCCGACGCTCCTGCAGCTCTCTTCCGAGGTCGAGGACTTCGTCGACGTCGGCCGCATCCCGCTGATGTTCGACGGGTTCACCGCGGACAACGTCGGCTCGATCGTGCTCGGCATGCCCAAGGAGGACCAGCCCGCACCGCCGCCCGGCGGCAAGCAGCCGGGGGTGCAGTACGACCAGCTGGCGTTCAAGCTGATCGATCGCGGTTGGGTGATCAGCCAGGTGGGCCGCACCGTGGCCGAGCTCGCGGGGGCGCCCGCGATGAAGACCAAGATCGAGACCGACGTCTTCGAGCACGTGCGCTCGATCCGCCGCGCCCCGGAGACGCTGGTGCAGCCCGACGCGACCGACGAGCAGCTCGCGGAGTACGGTCTGGACGACGCGCACGCCTTCGTCGTGCGCTGCGTCGACCGCGCCGGCAAGACCGCGGTCGCGGAGCTCCTGGTCGGCAAGGACGCCAGCCAGTGGGGCCGCGGGACGGAGTCCGTCAACGGCGTCTTCGTCCGCCAGCGCGGCAGCAACGACGTCGTGCTCTACGAGTGGCTGAAGCCCTGGCGCCGCAGCGTCGAGGTCGGCGACTGGATCGACCGTGCGCTGTTCCGCCTCGAGCCGGACAAGGTGCGCAAGCTCACGATCCGCAACAGCTCCTCGGGCAAGCGCGCGTTCACGTTCACGCGGCCGCAGAACCAGAGCCGCTGGGAGGCCGAAGGCGCCGACGACCTCGGCGCGCTGCGGCAGTCCGAGGTCGAGGGCCTGGTGCAGCGCCTGCGCTACGTGCAGGCGCAGGCCTACGAGAGGAAGCTGACGCGCGCCGGCGACATGCAGGCCCTCGGGCTGTTCCCGCCGCAGATCGAGGTCCAGCTGACCGTCGAGGACGGCCGCGAGACCCGTGAGCTGCAGCTGCAGGTCGGCGGCAGGGTGCCCGGGCGCAACGAGCACTACCTGACCTGCAGCGAGTCCGAGTTCCTGATGACGTGGCCCGCCTCGATGATCACGAGGTTCGAGCTCGACATCGCGCAGCGCCTGTTCGACCCCAAGCCGAAGTAGCGCCGGGGGCGGCTTGAGGAGCTGCGTGCAAGGTCTCGCCCCGGGACCTCCGCGGCCGCCGCGGTGCCACCGAAGCATGCCGACGGTTCGCTGCAGGTGCGTCGGCCTCACGCGGTCCGAGGTGCCCACGCGCGTCGATAGAGAGGCTTCCTCCTCCTTCTGAGTTGGTCGGGGCGGGGGCTCCGGTCCTCGCCCCGGCCGTTTTCTTCGCGGCCCAGACCGCGCATGATCTCGGTGTGGGCGCGACAGCGGCAGCTACACACGGAGCAGGCGCGTCGCTGCGGCGCTTCGCTGTGGGATTGCGCTGGCGGCTCGTGTGCAGCCGCGGCTTCGGCGCCACGCTGCGCTGGGGGATGCTGCTCGCGCTCCCGACGCTGCTGGTCGCGTGGGCGCGGCCGGACCTCGGCTGGCGCGCTGCTGCAGCGGCGTCGAGCGTGCTCGCGCCGATCGTGGTCGCCGCGACCGTCCGCGCGTGGTGGCGCAGCCGCGCGCTGCTGCCGGCGCTGCGCGCGCGCCTTCGCCAGGGAGACGCTACGTCCGCGCTCGGCGACGAACTGACGACGTGGCTCGAGCTCGACGCAGCCGGCGCCGCGGTCGCAGGCGGCGGCGCGCGCCGCGGCATGCTCGGCTGGCTCGAGCGCGACGTCTTCGAGCGCCTGCAGCCGCGCCGCACGCAGGCGCTGCGCGCCGCGACGCTGCCGCGGCTCGGGCGCTGGCGCTGGCTCGCCACAGCGCTGCTGCTGGTGTTGGTCGCGTGGCTGCTGAGCC
>JBERSB010000624.1:0-5476 GCA_041236755.1 Luminiphilus sp.
GACGCTCGACGGCGGCAGGTCGCCAGGGAGGTGCTGCGGCGCCAGCGTGCCGAGCGCGATACGCGCCGAGGTCTCGCCGTCTCGGAGCACGGCCGTGCCGTCGGCGACGGTCAGCGCCGCCGTCTCGGCGCCGCCGGGCAGCGACACGGACGCCGTCAGCGTGGTGCGCGCCGCCTGCACGCCGGTCGCGACCACGGCCGCCGCGGAATCGGGCTGATCGGGCGCGTGCAGCGCCATCGGCAGGTCCGGACCGACCACGTCGAGCGCCACGCGGTAGCGGCCCAACCGGTCGCCGTCCGAGGCGCTGCCGAAGGACGGCTCGACCTCGAACAGCACGCGGCCGCGCGGCGCGGCGAGGAGGTCCCCGCGGCCGTTGCGGCCGGTCAGCGCGCGCGCCTCGGCGCCGACCACCGACACGCTCGCGGACACGACGCCGCGGTTGCTGTCGTCGAGCAGCAGCACCTTGCAGCTGGCGTCGGGCAGCGGCGGTAGGCGCGGGCCGATGGCGCTCCCGCTGCCCTCACACGCGGCCAGGAGCGCGAACCAGCTGGCCGCAGCCACTCCGCGAAGACGTCGGACACCCGTCATGCGCCGGATGCTACTCGCTGGGCGCGCCTACTTCTTGCTCGCGTTGTCGCGGCGGCTGTCCGCGCGCGGCCGCTGCGCGAACCGGTCCGGCTCGGGCGGCGTCGCGACCCGACTGCGCGCGCCGTCGGCGGAGATCGACCGCACGCCGACGACGACGTCGTCGAGGCAGACGCCGGGCATCCGGGCGAGCATGCGCCCGGACCTCGTCGGCTGCGGGTCGGCCTCCTGCATCGACATCACGTGCGTCCAGTCGGCCTCGGTCGTCTCCCGCCAGACGAACTCGCAGCGCGTCACGCCGTCGGGCAGCTGGTAGACCAGCTGCGTGTCGTAGGCGTCGCGCGCGAGGCGCGCGGTGCTGACCAGCGGCGGCGGTGGTGCTGCGGCCAGCTCGAACAGCGTCGCGACGACCACGCGTCCCACCTTGGCCGAGTAGTCGAAGTCGGCGTAGTCCGGGAGGTCGCCGTAGGGCTTGCCGTCCTTGGGCCGCACGTTCTGGTGCTGCCGGGAGAAGTCCTCCCGCGGTTCGGTCATACGGACCGCCGGGTAGCCCTGGTCGAAGAACGAGCGGTGGTCCCCGCCGCGGCCGTAGCGGTCGCCCCGGTAGATCAGCTTGACGTCGAAGCCTTCGACGTAGCGACGCCCGGCGCGGCTCACAGCGCGCGCGAGGCTGCGGCCGAAGCTGTCGTTGCCCGTCGGCGCGTAGCTGAAGCAGCGCACGAAGCCGTCGTAGGTCCGGCCGTCCATGCCGGTCGTGTTGCCGACGATGTCGCAGGTGATCATGCCGTCGACCAAAGCGCCCGTACCTGCGAGGAACTGCGCGTGCGCCTTGGAGCCCAGGAGCCCCTGCTCCTCGCCGTCGTAGGCGACGAACAGCACGGTCGCGGCGAGCTTGCGCGCCGACAGCACCCTGGCCGCCTCGAGCGCGACCGCGGTGCCGGACGCGTCGTCGACGGCGCCCGGCGCCGCCGCGAAGCCGTCAGCACCCTCGCCGTTGCGCGAGTCGTAGTGGCCGCCGACCACGTAGATGCGGTCGGGGTCGGTGGTCCCGCGCAGCGTCGCGATGACGTTGACGACCTTGACCTCACGCGGCATCCCGCTGCGCAGGCAGGGCACGACCTCCTCCTGGAAGCGGACGGTCATCCGTCCGTCGGTCCCCGCGGCGATCGCCTCGTACTGCGCCTTGAGCCACCTGCGCGCAGCGCCGGTGCCCTCGGTGTCGCTGTCCGTCCGCGACAGCACGTGCCTCGTGCCGAAGCTGCAGAGCTTGCGCACCGTGGCCTCGATGCGCGCGGCGTCGACCTCTGCGACCGCGGCCGAGATCTGCGCTTCGATCGGGTCCTGGGCGGCTGCCGTGCAGGCGAACGCAGCGAAGAGGAGGACGGCGGCGTGTCGGTGGATCATGAGAACAGGTCGACCCCTTGCATGCCTTCGGAACGGTCGACGCCGAGGATCGGCAGCAGCGTCGTGGCGATGTCACACAGCCGGCCGCCGCCCTTCATGCTGCGGCCCCGCAGCGCTTCCGAGCAGACGACGAGCGGTACAGGGTTGGTCGTGTGCGCGGTGTGCACGCCGCCGGACTCGGGGTCGAGCATCTGCTCGACGTTGCCGTGGTCGGCCGTGATCGCGGCCGTGCCTCCCAACGCCGTGTAGGCCGGCACGATCCGCGCGAGGCACTGGTCGATGGTCCGCACGGCCGCGACTGCCGCCGGCACGACGCCGCTGTGCCCGACCATGTCGGCGTTGGCAAAGTTGAGGATCGTCACGTCGGGACGGTGCTCCTGCTCCAACTCCGCGAGCAGCGCGTCGGTCACCTGCACCGCAGACATCTCGGGCTGCAGGTCGTAGGTCGCGACCTTCGGACTCGGCACCAGGATGCGGCGTTCGCCGGGGACCTCGGCCTCGTCGCCGCCGGAGAAGAAGAACGTCACGTGCGCGTACTTCTCGGTCTCGGCGATGCGGAGCTGCGTCAGCCCTGCGTCGCTGACGACCTGCGGCAGCGCCCCCTTCATGCTCTGCGGCGGGAACGCGATCGGGCACGGGAAGTCCTCGCGGTAGCGCGTCATCGTGACGAAGTGCACGATCGGGAACGACGCGCGCGCGAACGCCGAGAAGCCGTGGCTGACGAACGCGTCGGTCAGCTGCCGCGCGCGGTCCGTGCGGAAGTTGAACGAGATCACCGCGTCCTGCGTGCGCACGCGGCCGCGATCGGGCGAGCCGATCACCGTCGGCTTGACGAACTCGTCGTTCTCCCCGCGCTCGTAGGCGGCGCGGATCGCGGCCTGCGCGCTCTCGGCCTGCAGGCCCTGTCCGAGCGTCAGCGCGTCGTAGGCGAGCTGCACGCGCTCCCAGCGCTTGTCGCGATCCATCGCGAAGTAGCGGCCGATGACCGAGGCGATCCGGCCGACGCCGAGCTCGGACATCCAGCCTTCGAGCGCGGCAACGTAGTCCTGCGCCGAGCGCGGCGGTGTGTCCCGGCCGTCGAGGAACGCGTGCACCGCGACCCGGTCGCCGGTGAGCCCTTCGGCCTTGGCCATCTCCAGCAGCGCGCGGAGGTGCCTGTCGCTGCTGTGCACCCCGCCGTCGGAGACGAGGCCCATCAGGTGCACGGTGGCGCCCGATCCCGCGACGTGCGCGAACGCGGAGCGCAGCGCCTCGTTCTGCACGAACTCACCCTGCTCGATCGTCCGGTCGATGCGCGTGATCTCCTGGTAGACCACCCGGCCGGCGCCGATGTTGAGGTGACCGACCTCGCTGTTGCCCATCAGGCCGCACGGCAGCCCGACGTCTTCGCCGCTGGCGGACAACAGGGTCGAAGGATAGCGCTGACGGAGCTCCTGGAAGCACGCCGGCCCCGCCTGGTCGATGGCGTTGCCCGGGCCGGGCGCAGCCTCTCCGAAGCCGTCGAGCACGCACAGCAACAGCGGCGCGCGGCGGCTCATCCGAGCTTCCTGTCGACGGCGACGGCGATCGCGTCCTGCTGACGGCGGATTTCGTCGCGGACCTCGGTCGCGCGCGTCATCGTCGTGTCGGCGAGCTCCCGGTTGGTCAGGTACGCGGCGTTGATGCGCACGTTCAGGTAGGCGCCCTCCGCGGCAGCGAGCAACAGCGCAGCGCCGGACGCGAGGTCGCTGACGATGGCCTTGCCGATGCAGTCGCTGATCTGCTCCATCGCGACGAACACGTCACGGACCATCGCCTGGGTCTCCTCGGGCACGACCATCGCGCCGACCATCGCCTCCTGGATGGCCTTGTCCCGGAGCTCCTTCTGCGCGTCGCTGTCCTTGGGCATCCCGTAGGCAGCCGACACGAGGTCGAAAGCCTTGCAGTCGCGATCGGCCATCGGCATCAGGCGCTGCAGGTGGCCGTCGAGGAGCTCCTCGACCCGCGCGAGGTCTTCTTCGCGGTCGACGTTGGCCTTCTTGCCCCTGGAGAAACGCACCGTCATCAGGAACAGGGACGTGCCCATGCATCCTGCCATCGCCGCGGCGGCGCCGCCGCCCGGCGTCGGCGTCTTTGCGGCCATGGACTCGACGAGCTCTTGGAACGATTGGGTGATCATTTGAGGCAAACAGTGTCGGCACGCCCGAAGCGGAAACAAGGCCAGAGGTGGTTCCTTGCCCTCGCAGCGCCCGATTTGCACAGTGGCGCCATGGCGACGCGACGAGCGCTCTGGACCCTGCTGTTGGCAGGCTGCGTGGGCCCCGGCGAGCAAGCTGTCGGAGACCTGCTGTACGACGCGCAGGTCGACGGAGCGCCGCGCGTTACGATCGACGGCGCGAGCGTCGTAGCGGTCGCCAGCCCCGTCGACTTCCGCGCGCTGCCCGCAGCCGCGCGGCGGACCTGCGACGCGCTGGCGCCCGAAGGCGCGCTGCTGTTCTGCGGGGTCGAGCACGGTCCGCGCGGCAGGGGCTACCGCGTCGAGAAGCAGTACCAAGAGCCGGTCGCGCACCGGCGCTCCGTGCTCGTCGACGCCGACGGTGCAGTGCTCGAGCGCAGCCACACGGTGCCTACGGCCGACGCGCCGCAGGCGGTGCTGGCGGCAGCGCTGCAGCACGGCAGCTTCGTCCGCGAGGTCGAGATCGTCTCGGGGCCTGCCCGAGAGGAGAGCTGGCGCGTGCTCGTGGCGGACCGGCGTGGGCGCGCGTTCTCGGTGATCCTCGACCTCGACGGCAGGCTGCTGCGGCTGCGCCGGCAGGCCCAGGTGCGCGTCGACGCGTCGCCGGGCTAGCACGGGCGCGTCGATGACGTACTGTCCCGGCATGCGCAAGACCTCACGCGTGGCCGCGGTCGGCCTGCTCTCCCTGGCGCTCGGCGCCTGCGCCGCCGGCCCCCACCAGCTGCGACGCAGCGTCGACGACTTCGACCATCGGACCTACGTCAACAGCCCGTGGCTCAACGTGGCGCTCTGGACCGTGCCGGTCATCCCGACGTGCCTGATCGGCGCGACCGCGCTCGACTTCGCCGTGACCGATCCCTACTTCTTCTGGTTCGGCGACGCCTGGGACGGCAACGGTACCGGCTTCCAGCACCTCGACGTCGAGTGGCCCGACGGGCGCGTCGACAGCCTGCTGCTCGACCGCTCCGGCTTGATGCGCTACGAGCGCTGAGCGCTGCGGCGGATCACGCCGATTCGCCGATCAGGAGAGGGCGATCTCGATCGGACGGACGTCGATCGCGTCGACCGAGGCGAGGTAGTAGCGGATGCCGTCGGCCTCGCCCTGGAAGCCGTACTTGTGGTCCTTGCCGTGCAGGTGGCCGTAGACGCAGACCTCGGCGCGCGCGTCACGCAGGATCTCCACCGCGCCGGTCTCCCGGCCGTCGGTGTAGCGCGGCGGGTAGTGCACCAGCGCGATCGTGCGGTTGCCGCCCTCGACGCAGCCGCCGAGCT